>JAKEHZ010000016.1 GCA_022614735.1 Acidobacteriota bacterium
AAGAGAGAAAACGGAACAAACGGAAATAACGGAACAAACGGAAAAATCCTAGAGAATTTCCGTTTGTTCCGTTATTTCCGTTTGTTCCGTTTTCTCTCTTTATTGTTTGTAGAAGAGATAGATCACTTGATGCCTGGGACCGCCGTAGCCGAACCACGATCGGTCCAGAATGTATCCTTTCAACGTGAAAGATTGCGAATGCAATCGCGTGTAACCGGCTGCTTCAAAGTCACTCGCCTTCAATCCGAACCATTTCGGTCCAACTCTTTCATCCCAAACTGCCAGCGTTCCTGAAGGCGAATCTCGCAGCATCCTCAGGTCGGGTTCGCGGTTGCGCGTGAAGCTGGGATTTTCCCACGGATCACGGGCAAAGAGGATGCAAGAGTATGGTTCGCTCCATATCAAACGGCTGATTGGTTGCGGATGAGATTGAAACCAGGAGTGAATTTCGCCGATCGCGCGCGCATCGCGCGACCACTCGGCCCCATCGGCGTAGACGAAGTTGGTGTATGCGGAGATCGAGATGATGATTGAAGCAGAAGCAGTTCTAAAAACACGCGAAGTGTGCGAGAACCACCTCCCGGCCATCTCATTCCACCCAACCAGAGTAATAATCGCCATTGCGGGTGAAATCGCAATCAGGTAGCGCGGATAACCGGCGGAACCAAGCAGGCCAAAAGCGCGCAGAATCGTATGGAGGACAAAGAAGAGCAGAAAAGATGAGGTGAGCGTGAATAGCTCGCGGCGTTTGAGCAAATAAAACAGACCGAATAAGAAGGGTAGCAGCAGAAACGGTCCGATAGCCTCAGGCACTCTGATTGGGAAAGCAAAGAGCCCTGCCGCTCCATATATCGTGCCGGTGACAGGCCAGTTAGAGGGCCAGTTGTGTTTGATGAATAGTGGATCACCCGTGATGATCAAAGCCGTTAACCACCAGATGAATGCGCCGGAGGCAAGCAGGGGAAGACTGCGGATTGCGGATTGCGGATTGCGGATTGCGGATTGCGGACTGCGGATTGCAGACTGCAGATTGCAGACTGCGGATTGCAGACTGCGGGTTGCGGGTTGCGGATTGCGGACTGCGGGTTGCAGGTTGGGAGTTGCCTTTGAAGATTGACCAATTAATATCCAGACGGCCCACAAGATTCCCAGAAAAAATCCCTCAGGCCGAGCGAGGATCATCAACGATGCGACAAACATTCCGGCTTTGAGATAACCGCGATGATGCAAGCGCAAGGCGATGACAAATGTGAGCGTGAAGATCGGCTCAGTCATATTGTCGGCGCTATAGAGAAAGAACGAGGGTTGCAGCCAGAGTAATACAATGGCAAATGGCGCGCGTTTAATTCTCAAATCTTCGGCTAATCGCCACGTCTGCCACGCGATCGCCAGGCAGATTAAGACTGTAAAGAGCCGGGCCGCGCGATAGCTGATGAGAGCAGGGAATGAATAGAGGAAAGTAAAGAGCGGGCGTGACCATACGCCTACGAATAATTCGTGATGTTTCCAGGCCCATTTGGCGAAGAGAAAATGCAGCCCCCCATCCTGCTGGCAACTATCGTCGAACAAAAACGCCATTGCCACACCTGCGAATGCGCAAACGATTAGGAGGAGATAAAGCTGAAGATTGCGCATTACTCTTCGTTGTCTTCCTTGCTCATGCCAAAGTAACGGAGCCACCCATCCAAATCCCCGGCTTCGGGGGTAAGCTCATCCTCATCAGAAGCGACGTTAGAAATCTCATCGAGCATTCGCCGTAACTCTCCGGATCGCATCACTCGCACACCGCACACGCGCACGCGTGCAGCCAATTCTCTATCTGAGGTTACAACGGTCAGGCCTTTTCGATTTTTCTCAGCTTCGACCATTTCGACGATGCGGGAATCGGCGTCTGAGTTTTCCCTCGCATAAAATATTTTCACACCGCGATAGCTAGATCCATCGGGGAAACTTTTGTCAGGCACTCCATCGAAGATAACAATTATGTGCGCTTTTTTGACTCGAATAAATCGGGCCAGCTCTTCGAGCAACCGGCGACGTGAACCTGGTTTGTCGCGATGCCATCCGACGCGTTGCCCAATCACATTGTTGCCGTCAATCAGGTACATCCGAGCGGAGCATGAGGGGGAACGAGTATTGATTTTTTGCTGGGCTATTCTCTGCCAAGCGCTGTATTTATCCCGCGTCGCATATTATCAAGTCCTGCTGCTTTATTGATGAAAGAGGTTTTGTCATCAGATGGGAATCCGGTCAGGCTTCGCGTGGTGCGGTCGGCGGTTGAGATGATAACAGGAGTGTCCTTGAGATGTTCGTCTTCACGTACGTGTTTGAGCACTTCGTAACCGTCCGCGTAAGGCATCATTACGTCCAGAATAATCAGGGCGAAATCCGTATCGCCTTTTAAAATCTCGATCGCCTGCCGGCCGTCTGCAGCCTCAACAACCGAGAGGTTTTCCTCCTCGGCCACGGCGCTCCAGAGAACCCGCGCATCGCGGTCATCATCTGCGATCAGAACTTTTTCTGGCATTCAGACCCTCCTCTGCAACTACTGGGAGCGCTTGCGCTCCCAGTAGTTGTCATCGTTTCATTGCGTCGCAAAGGGACATCTCCGACTCCTCGGAATTTTGTTTCGTATACCGCGAGCAATCTATCACGGCTTGTCTCTACCACCAAGAGAAGTCGTCTGATAGCAATTTGAAGGGCATGGTGCTAAACTGCGCGCGCGAGAAAACACCCCAACCGATGCGATAAACCTATGAAATATCGCGCGCCTACAGCTCGTTCAGCAGGAACAGGAATATCGTGCATTCTGGCCTTCCTCATACTAGCTCAATTTACTTCATCGCGTGCTGCGATTTCAGGCGCGCCCGAGGCGCTGAAAGTTGAACCCCCGAACTGGTGGGCAGGCCATTCGATAAACCCTGTCCGGCTTTTGATTCGCGGAAACAACCTTAAGGGCGCGCGCGTTGAGGCGACGAAACGTGGGATTAAAGTTGGAAACATCAAAATCAATGAAAGCGGAACTTATCTTTTCATTGATGTGACGATTGATCATCGCGCTGCTGACGGCTCTTACCCGATCAGGATCACGACGACGAGCGGAAGCACACTGGCTCCTTTTGAAATCACCTCTCCGCTGCCAGGCGCCGGCAATTTTCTGGGTTTCAATCACGATGACGTGATTTATCTGATAATGCCGGATCGTTTCGCCAACGGCGATCCGTCGAACGATGACCCCGCAGTGTCACATGGGTTACTCGACCGGAGTAAGGCTCGTTACTATCACGGGGGTGATTTGCAGGGTGTGATCAATCGCCTGCCTTATCTGCAGGACCTGGGCGTGACGGCGATCTGGCTCAATCCGATCTACGACAACAACAATCGTCTTAATGAGAGGGAACGATACCCGGATGAGACGGACGGCCCGAAAAACCCGATCACGGATTATCACGGCTATGGGGCAATCGATTTTTACGCGGTAGATGAGCACTTCGGTGATCTCAAGAAGTTTCGTAAACTGGTCGAAGCGGCTCACTCCCTCGGCATCAAGGTTATTCAGGACCAGGTTGCTAACCACACCGGCCCATACCACATCTGGGTCAAATATCCACCAACGACCACCTGGTTCAACGGCACCGAAGCAAATCATCTTGCGAACAACTGGCAGACACATCTGCTGATGGACAAATACGCGACGGATGAGCTCAAGCTGCCTGTGCTCAATGGATGGTTCATAGATATCCTGCCCGATTTGAATCAGGATGACCCTGAAGTCGCAAAATACATCATTCAGAATACTCTCTGGTGGATCGGAATGACTGGTCTCGATGCAATCCGGCAGGACACCCTGCCTTATGTACCGCGCAGTTTCTGGCGCGATTGGATGACGGCGATCAAACGCGAATACCCGAAAGTCAATATAGTTGGCGAAGCGCTCGACGGTTTGCCGGCGCAAGTGGCGTTTTTTCAAGGTGGCGTAACACGATTCGATAATATTGATTCGAAGATTGACACCGAGTTCGATTACCCGCTCTTCTTCCCAACCCGGCGAGTCTTTGCCGAGGGCCAGTCGATGAGGCAGCTCTTAGACATCCTCAATCAGGATTATCTTTACCCGGCGCCTCAGAATCTGGTCACATTACTGGGTTCGCACGATGTGCAGCGTTTTATGAACGAACGAGGCGCGACGATTGAAGGTTTGAAGCTCGCCTACACATTTGTATTAACAGTGCGCGGCATCCCACAGCTTTATTACGGAGATGAGATCGCGATGCGCGGCGGCAATGATCCGGACAACCGCCGAGATTTCCCGGGCGGCTGGCCGCATGATCCGCGCAATGCTTTTGAACCATCCGGACGCACACCGGAAGAGAAAGAGGTTTTTGAGTATGTGAAAAGGGCATTGCGATTGCGAGCAGAGATCGAACCATTGCGCCGTGGCCGGATGATTCATCTAGATATTCAAGATCAGTCCTATGTTTTCGCGCGCATGACCGAGAGCAAGACAGTGATCGTTGCATTCAACAACAGCACACAGCCTGCTCAGATCGAGGCTGCAATTCCACCGAGCCTCAAACTTTCTAACGGTAGTATGCTCAGAAATCGTCTGGGTTCCGGCGCCGAAGTGAGAGTAATAAATGGCAAGATCAAATTCACAATGGCGCCGCGCGCGGCGGTGATTCTTGAAGTAATGGCTCAGTAAATGGTGACAATTCACCACGGATTGACACGGATGCGACGGATGAGCGCGGATTAAATCCGTGAAAATCCGTCGCATCCGTGTCAATCCGTGGTGAATTGTCACCGTTTACTGAGCCATTAGTCCTTGAAAAAAATTTATCGTTTCTGAAATCCTATGAACAAACCACGACTGGGTTTCTGGCAAATCTGGAATATGAGCTTCGGTTTCCTCGGCATTCAGTTTGGCTGGGGCCTGCAGATGGCCAATATCAGTCCGATGCAGTCTCTTTCATCTTACCCAGGATAGCTGCAAGTACCAGCCGGAAGTTCGTTCATACAATCGCGCTTCTGTGCGGGGCTACGGGTTTAATTTCGGTCTGGTTTATTCACGATAAGTATATGTTGTTGCTGACGATGGTTGGAGTTGGTATCGCTTGGGCCTCGATTCTCTCGATGCCTTACGCGATGCTTTCAGGGGCATTGCCACCGGAGCGGATGGGAGTTTATATGGGCATTTTTAATTTCTTCATCGTCTTACCGGAGATCATCGCGGCTTTGACTTTCAAGCCTATAGTCAAGTATGTCTTCAACAACAGCGAAGTGGCAGTGGTGGTGATGGGTGGGGTATTATTAGCTATTGCCGCTTTACTCACTCAATTTGTCCGCGACGTTGGATATGAAAAAACTATAAGGGAGGTAGCTCCGGTGACGGTTTAATTTCCGTGATATGATTGATGCAGGCGTTTCGATAAATTGGATAATAGATTCATGGATCTCAAAGCAGTTCAGAAGTCATTCATTGTTTTCCTCACAGTTTTCGGGGTAGTTTTCAGTTGCACTCTATCAACCTCGACGACGAGCGCACAGGATGATCCGAACGCGCAGTACATCACTATTATCTCCGGCGATCTTTCAAATGAGCCGCGCGAGATAGAGGTTCCGGTCGAGGTAGGCGTCTTTCGTTTGCAGCTCTCCGTGCAGTTCAATGGCGAACTGAATCTGGCAGTCATTACACCGACGGGGAAACCTCTTGTTCTGAGTGAACCGAACATCAATGTCATTGAGACTAAAGAGAGGCGCCTGATTTCTATGTGGGATCCACGACCGGGCAAATGGAAGTTGCGGATTTCAGGATCGGGCAGATTTACGGCCGCGGCAACGGCGCAGGGTGAGCTTTATGTATGTTGCCTCCAGTTCTACGGTCGCAATGGCATTTATATGCTGGATAGGTTTCAACCTGCCCGCGGTTCACGGCAACAGGCGCAAGTCTTCGCCTCAGGTTTCAACCTTCACACTATCGAGTTCAATCTGATAACCGAGCAAGGTGGGCTGATAGCTCCACTTAAATTCCGTCAAAGTGAATATTCCAACCCATCGAGTTTTACGCTCTTTGTCGAGACGCCGGAGCAGCCTTTTCGGGTGCTTGCACGAGGTCGTGATACGAACGGCAAGGGGTTTCAGCGTGTCTTTCACTGGCTTATCCGGCCGAATACTACCGATACTTCAAACGCACAGGGTGAAAATCCTCCGGTGGTGACCTCAAACAATCAGGCGTTACAGGAGTTGAACAAAGATGCGAATGAAGGCGAACAGAAGATCATTCGCGCCCAGGTCGTGAAATGGTCTGATGAGACATTGTTCTCGGAGAAGGGAAATCCTATCGGGGTCCGTTTAAAGTATTCGATGCGGTTCCCCGTCGAGGGCTCTTACTCTCCTGCTCCTCAACTTTACCCTGAGCGCGTTGGAAGCGCGTACACAGAGTCGCTCACAATGCGTATTTACAATGGCACCATCGAGCCGTTGCCTCTGGCCGTTCAAAGTCAGGGCCAGCTGATCATTGGTGTGCGCGCCACATTCAAACCTCAGGTCATCTACAGTTTTACCGTTGATCTGATTCCGAACTACGCAATCTACAATGAACAGAAGAAAAGCTTCTGTCTCCAAACGAAGCTTTTCGGTCAGCAGGGCATTCGGGAGCGATTCGCGCGAGAGGTGATGACCGAATTGAAAGTGAGGTTCCGGCTTTCAATTACAGGTACTGATATTGATGGCCGGCTGCCGGCGCTGACGGAAAATACTTATATGCCGGCTGTCTGGTTTCAGGGGTTTCTGAGAGAAGGGATTACGGATTGCCAATAATCAGTTCGCAGTTCGCAGTTCTCAGTTACTGCGAACCGCATACTGCGAACTTCGAACTGATTATTTCAGCCGGTAAACGCGCTCGGCATTCTCCTGAAACAGCTTTTGCTGGTTCTTCTCACCGCCATCTTTCGTCAAGAAAATCAGCGCATCAACCCACTGTTTGAAGCTGGCTGCGAGGGTACAGACCGGCCAATCGCTGCCGAACATGACCCGGTCCCATCCGAAACACGCAATCACGTGTTCGACCGGCGGCCGTAAATCTTCAACCGTCCAGTTTTCGATATCGGTGTTAACGACGATGCCGGAGACTTTGCACGCGACATTTGGATAGCCCGCAATCTCCTCCATCCGTACGCGCCATTGTTCGTAATCTCGCGTCTTGATGTCGGGATTGCCGCAATGGTCGAGAACGAAATTTACATTTGGACACCTCCTGACCAGGTTGATTGCCTGAGGAAGCTGGCGTCCCTGCACACAGATGTCAAACGAGAGTTGATAATCTTCGAGTGAATTTACGTTTTCGATGAAAGTTGTCGTCGTTGAAAGCTCGTCAGGTTGGGTGTGCAGGATGCGACGAATGCCTTTCAGGCGAGGATGCCCGGAGATTTGCCCGAGATATTCCTGAAAGTCGTCGTATTCGGGGCGCGCGACGGCGACAACGCCGGAAAGAGGATTGTCAGCGTCTTCCGCGAGCGCGAGTATATGCCGCGTCTCATGCAGCATATAAGGTTCGTCAACATCGGCTTCGACGTGGACCGATTTAATTACTTCGAAATCACGCGTAGCTTCGAGGTAATCGCTCATCCGGAAACTACGGTTGAGTTCCGGGCGATTTACAGTCCACGAATAGGGCAGTAGATCCAGATCCCAGAGGTGCTGGTGTGTATCAACGACTTTCATATTTTTTTGGATGAGTTAAGCACTAAAGCAAAAATTCTGAGCTGTAATCTTTTTCATTTTTCATTTTCCATTTTCCATTTTCCATTTTTCATTTGTCATTGATCGAGTAGCGTTCTCAGCAATGACAAATGACAAATATCAAATGACAAATGGAAAATGAAAAGACCGAGAAAATTATTCCTGCCTGCTTAAAAGAAAAGGCGGCTGATGGTTCTCAGCCGCCTCTTTGCCGACAATTCTTAATTTTTCATTGTTATCGGATTATCGATGTGGTCGAGCGCCGCCAGGATTTAAGAGCCAGCTCGGCAGCTTTCGGCATTTCAGTAATCCCTCGTTGCAGCTGCACATCCATATCGGACATGGCCTGTTGCGCTTTGTCGCTACCATAAGCGGCCAAGAGCACTTCGTATCGAATCTGGAGGCGAGCCCAGACGAGATTCTCATCGATCATTGCCGTCGTTACACGAAAGTCCGGATTGGCCTTGTAAAATTTGACCGCATATTCGCGATAAGCTTTCAGAGCATCGTCATTGACGATGTATTCGTTCGCCTTGAGCTTGGCGTCGTAAGTAATGCCATTGAGCTTAAACTGGTGGGAGCCGGCGACCTGTCCACCGACGAGCTCGCGTGCGAACAGGCACACGCTGGGAAAAAGGCTGCCCTGCACAGTAGTTAATAACTCAGGTCTGTCATATCTGAAGGTAGGCTCAATCACGACGTCAGGCTCAATGCCGCCACCTCCGTATACCGTTCGCCCGAGGTCTGTCTTCCTTTCATCGGTGCGCGGCTTCGTAATTTTGTCAGCATCACCGTTCGCGCTTCTGCGATAGTAATACTCGAATAGAGAACCATTCGAATAATCGCGTTGAATCAAGCGACCGCTCGGTGTGTAGTAATGAGCAATCGTCAGTGTCAATGCTCCGCCATTCTGGAGTGTGAAGATACGTTGAACCAGACCCTTGCCGAAACTGGGTTCACCGACGATCAATCCACGGTCGTGATCCTGAATCGCTCCCGCGACAATCTCCGATGCGGATGCGGTCGTGCGGTCAATGAGGACCACCACGGGGAAGTTTTCACTCATGCCATTTTCGGCAAGATAATTTTGCTGATCGCCTCTGCTGCCCGGACGCCCACGTACCGAAACGACCGTCTGACCGCGTTGCAGGAATTTGTCGCTCGCGCGGATCGCCTGTTCGAGATATCCACCGCCGTTGTTGCGCAGATCGAGGATGAAAGATTCAGCGCCCTTTTCACGTAATTCAGCCATCGCGGCGTCCAACTCCCTGCTCGTCGTGACCTGGAAGTTGCGCGTCAGGCCGATGTAGCCGATGTTGGGCTTGACCAGATAATAGTTGGGAATCGAAGGCAACCAGATGCCGTCGCGTGTGATCGTGACAGTCACCGGTTCCGTAACCCCGAGCCGTTTGACTGTGACAATGACCTGAGTTCCTTTCTCACCCAGCAGCAGATTGCGAACCTTATCGGATGTCCAGTTTGATGTGTCTTTGCCATCCACAGCTATGATGTGATCGCCATAACGCAAACCGGCGCGAGATGCAGGGCTGTTTTTGAAGGGCTCAATGATATAGGTCGCCCGGTTTGCCGAGCGGATATGCGAGCCAATACCGAAATACTGGCTGTGCTGTTTCTCATTAAATTCCTGGTAGGCTTTGCGGTCCAGATAATCTGAATGAGGGTCGAGCGACTTGAGCATGCCCTGAATCGCCCCTTTAGTGAGCGTTTCCTGGTCGATCTCTACGACATATTTTTCCTGGATAATGTCAATCGCTTTCTTGTATTGATTTGATAGCTTCTGCCTCGTTGCCTCGTCCTGAGCATTGACCAGGGAGGGCAGCGCCAGAGCCGTGCAAATTAGCAACCCGAAAAAAACAAAGATCGATATTTTCTGTCCGCCTTTTTTCACTTCTTACTCCTCGTCAAAAAGCTATTTATCTCCCTGTCACCAGGTTGCACCGTCACTATCAGGTACGTTTTCTGTCGATAATAAATCCATAGTAGCCAGAGATGGCCGATAGTCAAGTGAGGGGCGTGGATTTGCAAGTTTTTATCGTCATTTGCTTGCAGCAATCTTTGTTGGTTACTACAATTACAGCAGGTTTCCATAAAAATTTCCAATTTTCAAAGCGGTTCCCCGGAGTCAATGTCTATGAGGCAAATCGCTAAACGATCACTTCTCGCCCTCAGCTTTTTGATGATCCTTGCCACACTTTTTGCCACTGAGCGCCGTGACATGGCGGAGGCTTCATCAAAGAATAGAACACCGAAAAAATCATCACCAAAGGCCGGCAAGGGGGCACAAGAGTCCCCGACGTTTAGCAGAGAGGTTGTGCGCATTCTGCAGAAGAATTGCCAGACCTGTCACCACCCTGGTGACATCGCGCCGTTTTCTATGATGACCTACAAAGAGACTCGTCCGTGGGCGCAGGCGATGCGTGAGCAGGTGATCCTGCGTAAGATGCCGCCGTGGAAGCCGGCCCCGGGTTGCGGCGATTTCCGCGATGCGCGCGGGCTGAGTATTGAAGAGATTCAGACGATTGTCGCCTGGGTTGATGCCGGCGCGCCCGAGGGCAGTACAACCGATCTGCCCTCCCCGCTTGAATTTCCGGATGGCTGGCCGCTTGGCGTTCCCGATTTGATCGTGACCCCCGAAAGCGATTACACACCCCCGATCCAGGGCGATATGTATCGTTGTTTCAGCATCCCTCTTTCGGATTTGCGTGGTAATCGTTGGATCAGCGCGCTCAGCGTCAAACCGGGGAATCCTAAAATTGTCCATCACGTCATCGCCTATCCCGACCCAACGGGAGTTTCGGCCCAGCTCGACGCAAAAGACCCTGAACCGGGCTACACCTGTTTCGGGGGCCCGGGATTCAACACAGATGACTTCCTCGGCGGATGGGCGCCGGGATCGCGAGGATATTTTGCGCCAGATGGTACTGGTATCAAGCTCGTTAATAACTCTCGCATAGTGATTCAGATACATTACCATCCGACGGGAGAGATAGAGACAGACCGAACGCCGATCGGGCTCTACTTTGCGAAAACGCCCGTTTACAGGCAGCTTCAGTCGCTGCCGCTCTTCAATAACAGGTTTGCGATTCCGCCCGGAGCAAAGAACTACGAGGTCACGGCTGAGTATGACGTACCTGCTTTTGTCTCAGCGCAGATGTGGGTGGTTACTCCGCATATGCACCTGCTCGGCAAAAAGATCAAAGTCGAATTGACCAGGCCGGGAATATCGCACCCCGATTGTCTGGTCAACATCGAAGACTGGGATTTCAACTGGCAGGGAACTTACCTCTATAAAAATCCGATTGAACTTTCCAGTGGCGCCAGGCTGAAATTGACGACGATCTACGATAATTCCACTGATAATCCACGAAACCCGAACAACCCGCCGAAGACTGTCCGCTGGGGCGAAGAGACAACCGATGAAATGAGCATCGCCTTCATTGGGTTCACGCTTAATGGATTTATCTTACCGATCTCGACACCGCTGCTGAGCGAGGTGACGGTTGATCAAAACGGCAATCTGGTTGTGAGCGGGACGGGCTTCCTGGCAGGAGCAGACATCGAAATCAACGGACGCAATCTGCGTGACACGTCTGCTGAAATTGCTTTGCAATCCAGCCGCCTGGCGTCATCCGAATTATGGAAAGTCTACGCTCCACCCGGACAGGAGGTGAGCGTGACCGTGCTGAATCCGGATGGTGTAAGGACTCCGGCAAAAACATTCATCCGCCAGGGCACAGCCCGTTCGATTGCCGCTGTCTCGGCAGCGAACTACTCACCAGACGCGCTTGCGCCTGAATCAATCGCTACCGCATTCGGGACCAATCTCGCCACAAGTTTGATGATCGCCGACTCTACACCACTGCCGACGAATCTTGCGGGCACCAGCGTACGTGTCAACGGTGTGCTGGCACCGCTCTTCTTCGTCGCACCGACGCAAGTCAACTTTCTCATTCCATCAGGAACTCTCACTGGCAGCGCGGTCATAGAGATTCTCTCGGGTGGAGGCGCTCTCTCACGCGGGACGATGAGTCTGCTTACCGCAGCGCCGAGCCTTTTCACCTCGAACGCTGAAGGGACTGGAGCGCCTGCTGCGATTGCGACCAAGGACGGCGTTCGATTCGTAGCTGTCGGCAACAGCGATGGCACGCCGAACGCGCTCGACGCAGGTGACTATCTGGTGCTGTTCGGCACTGGATTTCGTAAAGCACCGAAAGGGACAGTGAAGATCACAATCGGCGGAGTCGTGGCACCAGTGCTTTATGCGGGTGCGCAGGGCGGCTATGCCGGGCTCGATCAGATCAACACACAACTGCCGGCGGCAATTTCAGGCATTGTCGATGTGGTCGTTTCGGTCAATGGCAGATTGGCGAATTGGGTGAAAGTGAGAGTTCAGTAATTGCAGCAGATTTGGCTGGCGCATGGCTATAAGAGGTTCAAAAACAAAGAAGCCCGTTTCGCCAATCGAATTGGATAGCAGTGGTGTCGCCTGGATCAGGGGAAAACAGGTAAAGGTCATCGAGATCGTGCTTGACAAACTTGCACACGGCGGAAGTGTCAAAGAGATCCGGTCGCGGTTTCCCGGGCTCACACAGAAGCAGGTCAGCGCCGCGCTCGATTATTTCCGAAATCATCAAGACGAATTTCAAACGGAGATTCAGCGGTATTGGCAACAGATCAGCCAACTCGGCATCCGCGAAGCCAATTCACCTTTCCAACGCAGGTTGCGCGAATTGAGTAATCGGTAGAAAATACTTTACGTTTAGGTAACAACTCAGCCGGGGGTGCAGTACGGGGAGCGTCAGCGACCTGAGCCTGATAAAACGGCCTCTTGCCGAGGCTCAGGTCGCTGACGCTCC
>JAKEHZ010000135.1 GCA_022614735.1 Acidobacteriota bacterium
AGAGGGAAAACGGAACAAACGGAAATAACGGAACAAACGGAAATTCTCTGGGATTTTTCCGTTTGTTCCGTTATTTCCGTTTGTTCCGTTTTCCCTCTTCATCTCTCTTGACTGAACGCTCAGATTGAAAACGCTTAGGGTTGTTAATTGCAATTAGATTGATTTATGCGATGAGTCAGCGACTAAATTTGAGGCGACGACAACGATCGCGCCCACATCGCCAATGGTCAAGGTAGTTGTTGGGAAGGCTGATCATCGGATGAATTTTTGCAAAAGGGGACAATACAATGAGGCTCATCATTGCGTCAAGCGGGAATCATTGGTCGTCATCCTCTACAACGCAAGCCCGAATACTATGAAATCTTTTACTTTATTCTCAAGTTCAATTTTACGAGCTTGCCAATCAGGTAAAGCCCTTTCCAGTGCTTGCCAGAAAGCTGGTTGATGATGGGCTTCAATTAGATGTACCAACTCATGCAGAATGACGTAGTCTATGACCCGAACAGGCAGTTGAAGCAGTTTCCAATTAAAAAAGAGAACTCCGTTTTTACCACAGGATCCCCACCGATAACCCAGATCGCGCACCTCAATGCGGGACGGCTCGTAGTTAACTCGCCTGGAAAGGATCGTCACTCTATTTTTTAACCACTTCGATCCAGTTGAAATATACCAGGCGCGGAAATGAGACTCTGCAGCCACGGCGTCACGTCGAAGAATGAACCTCGTGCCGTCAAACCGCAGAGGCTCCGATTGCTCATTCACCAAAGACAGGCGATACCAGCGACCAAGATAACTGAATGATTCACCGTTGACATACTCTGGACTGTGAACTTTCGGGGTTGCTTCATCTTTGAGCAATAGTTTCCTATGCACCCAAAGCAGTTTGCCGCGTGTCCATCTTTCCAATTCGTCGGTCGGCACGTCATCAGGGGCGTGAAGAACCAATTCGCTCGTCCGATTCACAGTGAGACCCAGCGTCTTGCGTCGAAGACTACGCCGCACCTCGAATACGAGTCCATCCAATTTAATTGTTTCACTCATGGACGCACCAGATTCTCGTGATTTTCTTTCGCTAACGCGACCAGACGCTGGGCGAGATCACGATCAGCGCCAGGAGGACAGATGCCGGCGCTATCGAGATCTCGAACAAGTCTTCTGGTTAACATTTCACGGGCGTGACTATTTTTCCAGAAGCCTACCGCCCTGATTTCCTGCTGAATGCGCTCTACCATCTCCAGCGTAACGGTCAGCGCCGTTGTGCGCTGCGCCTCGTTCAACTCTCTCCCCTTGCTGCACTCTTCGAGCACCAGGCGCACGAACGGAACCTGCACTTTCGGATCCAGATGGGGAAAATCGTCGCGGTCTCCCTCTCTTAATTCCTCGATCAACTTACGCAGCTCGCGCTCCAAAGCATCCCAGTCGTCTTTGAACCGCTGCAGAATCTCTTCCAGCTTTTCGCTCATCTTGCGAGCATATGCCGGGTTCTGATTCGAAAAGCCAATAATATGGTAGCGTGCAGCGTGTTGGATCTGCACGGCGCGGGCGCGACTGCCGCTTTGCACTTGTAAGACCTTCTCAAACTCTGCATCCGTAATGGTCGTGGGCGGAATCTTCGGGTCGATGCCCCGTGCCGAAACGTGCGCATCGATCAGCGCTTTCACCTTCTCCGCTACGCCCAGGAGGTTCAACGCAGGGTCACGGTAAAGATTTGCTGCCACCTTGTTGATAAAACCAAGCAGCTTCGCATCGCGGAAAACGTCTCCCGGCACTTCTGGACGGTGCTCCAAAAGGTTCAACGCATCATAGAACATCCGCAGTTTGTTGATGAAATCTGCGCGAATCCTCAGGTCTTCCAGCAGTTCAACGCACTCGGCCACCTGCCTTTGCAGATCGGTAATGCCGCGATCCGTAAACACCGCCACAGCGCGTGCCCGCCGGTCGAGTAGTTTCGGCAGCTCCACACCGATGTCAATCAGCGCGCCCTTAGTGTCTTCGCCGTCATAGTCCTTCAGCGCCTCGCTGAGATGCCGAACAACGCCGATGTAATCCACTACGTAGCCGCATTTCTTCCGGCCATAAGTACGGTTGACGCGGGCAATAGCCTGCAAAAGGTCGTGGGCGACGATCTTGCGGTCAAGGTAGAGCACCTGCTCCACGGGCGCATCAAAACCTGTGAGGAGCATGTTGTTGACAACCAGGATCGATAGTGGATCGGTCTTGTCAGTCTTCTCCGGGGCGAATTTTCTCTTGAAACGCTTGATGCGCTCCTCCTGCTTCGACTTGTCCGCCCAGTCCTTCCACGATTCGGGTTCGTTATGGTCGATGCTTGAGAATACGACGGCGATCTCGATCGCGCGCAGCTTGGACAGTTCCTTATGTGCACGCGCCAGGAACCGGGTATGCACGTCGAGTTTTTCGATCTCGTCATCGGTCAGCGCCAACGTTGCGAGGGGAAGAGCTTCCAATTCCGCCGCCAATTCATCTCGCGCCGCTCGTAACTTTTCGTAATACGTCGCCGCTGCTCTGCGACTGGTCGCAACGACCTGTGCTTTGAAACCTTCCGGTAAGACAACGCCGACATAATGCCGAATCATGTCGCGCGCCTTCTGCTCGATCAGCAGCGGGGCTTCCAGAACGTCGCCTTCGGTTGCATACCTGGCCTTGATGACGGCCAGTTCTTTCGGCTCATAATCGCGGAACATATCTTCAAATAGCTCGTCCAGTCCGGGCGCGTCCTTCACCATTCCGTCCGCCGTACGCCCTTCGTAAAGAATCGGCACCGTAGCGCCGTCGAGTTCCGCGTCTTGCAATATGTATTTATCAATGAACTCGCCGAAAATCTCGCGGGTCTCGGTCTTCTCCTTGCTCAGGATGGGCGTGCCGGTGAAGCCGATGATCGCCGCATTCGGCAAAGCCTTCCGGAGGTTGCGGTGCAGGTTGCGCGTGTGCGAGCGGTGAGCCTCGTCCACCAGCACCAGAATCTCTTCCGATTCGTTGAGCACCGGGAATTCCTCGAAGCGAATAGTCTCCTCAAGCGTGAGTTCCTTCTCAACAACAGGCTGGTCTTTGCCTGGCTTCTTTTCCTTGCGGACGATGGTCATTGCCACCTTGTCGCTAGTCTCGCGTCGAGCCGCATCTTGATACTTTTGCAGCATGGCGAAGACGATATCCGGCGTCTGTTCCTTCAGGATGCGCTGCGTGCAGGCAGTGGGCGACTCGCGTCGCTTCATGTCGTTGTCATCGGGGCGCAGCGTTTCTCCGGAAAGCCGGGCTGTCTCACGCAGCTGATCTTCGAGATCGGTGCGGTCGGTAACGACGACCACCTTGAAATGCTTCAGCCATTTCATCATCCGCATCTTCCGGACGAGAAAGACCATGCTGAGACTTTTACCCGAACCTTGTGTGTGCCAAATAATTCCGCCGCGTTCATCGCGCGGCGCACCCTGTGCGCGCGTGCGGCCCTCCCGCAACCGATCCACCGCCCTATGAACGGCGCGGAATTGCTGGTAACGGGCGACGACTTTGCGAGTCTTGCCGTCGACCTGTTGGAAGACGGTGAAGTTGCGGATCAGGTCGAGAAGGTTGGTCCGCCGCAACATCCCCGCTACCAAAATCTGTTGGCTCTGCAATGTTTCACTGCCGGGAATTTCTATTGGTCTCTGCTCAGGACTGCGGAAAAAGAGCGGCGTTCCCGCCCGCTCTCCCTGTTCCGACCCCAACGCCGCAAGTTCCTGCGCCGCCTCATTCTGCTCTTCCCTCTGTTCCGGCGACACGGCGATCACGCCAAGTTCTTGCGCCACCATTGACATCGGTGTCGGACTGGTGTCTGCCCACTCCAGATATGCCTCCGGCGGAGCCCCAATGGTTGCCGCGCGTGCCTCAAAGAAGTTGCTGGCGATGAGCAATTGGTTGGTGTGGAAGAGCCGTTCGACGCCCTCGTTCTCTGTATAAAGCGTGGGGAACAGTTCGCGCCGCTGGTTCGAATATCGAAGAAGCTGATTGATCGCTTTTGAATCGGGTTCCGGATGCCAGGGCTTTTGAACTCCGCCACCACCACCGGTATCCCGTTTATAAATAAGACGGCATCGGGAATGACGTGACCTCGCCCGCTGGTAAGTTCGACCTTGAACTGGTTGATGACGAGGAAATCATTGTTGGCCGGGTTCTCGAAATCGATGAATCGTACCGGTTGCGGGCGGCCCTGCTCCCAATCGGTCAGACCGTCGGCCACCGTGCCCTTGAGCAACAGTTCAGTCGCTGACTGGTTCACTTCCATCAGCCGGTGTCCGGCCGCTTGTTCCAGATCGCGAATAGCGCGTGCGATGCGCTCGTCATCGAGCCACGGCTGACCGTCGCGCAGGTTGATCTTTCGCAGCGCCGCGGCCAATCGACCTTTCAACAGAACTTCGCGCGAACTGGCGCGTTCGGTGGATTCGGGCAGATCGGGATCGCCCTCGATCCATTGCCAGCCGATTCGTTCAAGCTGCCGGCAGAAGGGCCTTTCAGCCAGATCGTATTCCCATTGGATATTCATATCGCTTCCCCCGAGCGCCCATCTGTCGCGACTAGTGTCACAAGTCTGTCGCAAGTTGTGTCGCGAGTTTGTCGCTAGTTTTCATAAGAGTCTGTATTCCAGCAGGTTAGTCGATCCGCTGGAGGCGGTCAGCCCTTTGGCCATCAGCGCCTTGAGGTCGCGCTGGAGACTCCGCCGATTCACTCCGGGGCACAGCAATTCAAAATCCTGAATATTCATCTTTCCGTGTTCCAACAAAAACCGAATCGCGGAGGTCTGCCGCTCACTCAGTCCGTGTTGTCTTGCCAGCACATCGGCCTTGATCGCCCACTTGCCGCGTTCGCTCACTTCGTCCATCTGAGTCGCAAGGCCTTCGACGAAATAATCCAGCCAGCCTGTGAAATCCATCCCGCTCTCGCGGACGTCCTGGATCGCAGCGTAAAAAGCTGCCCGGTCGCGGTCGTAGTATTCACTGATCGAGAACAACCGTTTGAAGTCATAACCGGCGCGATACAAACACAACGTAGAGAGCAGGCGCGACGTTCTCCCGTTGCCATCCACGAACGGATGGATGTGGACGAGCTGGAACTGAGCGATCCCCGCCGTCAAGACCGGGTGCATCTCGTGTTCGGTATTCAACCACGATGCCAATTCCGCCATCAGCGGCGAAACCTCAAACGGGGCGGGCGGGGTGTAGATGATGCCGCCGGTCTGCGAATTGACTACATAGTTCTGGATGCGCCGGTATTCGCCCGGCGCAGCGGCGCCGCCTCGCACGCCCTCCACCAGTCGCCGGTGAATTTCGCGGATCAACCCCTCAGTCACTGGCCCGCCGTCATTCAGATAGCCGCTGACAAACTCGAAGGCGGTGCGGTAATTGAGCAACTCGCGGGCGTCGTCCGGGTCGGCTTCGGCCACCGCCTCGCCAGCCAGCAAGCGCTCAGCCTGTTCCAGCGTCAGCCGAGTGCCTTCAATATGAGTTGTGTGATGAGCCTCAAGCAGCAGCGCCCGCGACCGCATCGCGCCCAGCCACTCTTCAGACAGTTTGGCCGCGTCCAGAAAACCGCGCGCCCTCTCGATGCGCGTCAACCCTGCCGTCATCCGGTGCGTGATGCGGAACTCCGGTTGGAAGACGCCCCCGCTCATCCATTAGTCTCCGCGAGATCGATGCTTTCAGGCACGCGGACGCGGCCCGTGAGCAGGTCGGTTATGAGGCCGGATTTGAGTTGGTGAAGTTTAGCGAGAGCCACAACTTCTTGAATTTCGTTGGCATCGTGATTCGCCAGCACTGCAACGGCACGCTGCTGCTCTTTTACTGGAGGTAATGCGAACCGCAAAGAAGATATTTGCACTGTATTTATGCCTTCACGAGTCCCTCTGCCCTTGTCTCGGTTGATTTGTCTTTGGGCTTGCTCGTTATTGAAGAGGGCATGCAAGAAAATTGGTTCGCATAGATTGCGATCAACAGCCACGCGGATGATGTGATAGTTGATCAGGACTCCATCTGCTCTTTTATCAGCGAGGGCATTGCGACCTGTCGTTGCTCCCTGACGTGCAAATAAGAGGTCACCAGAATTGATGCTGAACCGTTTCAACTCGATAGCTTTAGTAGTTGAAACATATTGGACACCTGACCAATCGATGTATCCTGATTGAACGTTACTGATGCGTAGAACGGGAATACCATCTCGGACGAAGTCCCTCTGACTTAGCTGTGCTCCGAATGGCCCTGTCAAAATCGGCTGTCTGTCAGTGGGAGCAATATCGAGAATGCCGCAAATATCCCACTCTTTCGGAATCCGCCCCAGCGACGAATCCTTGAACTGTTCCGGATGAGCAACAGGATCGCGGAGTTCACCATTTTCATCGAGGCCTCGTGTGAGCAAATCGTGAAGCAGTCCAGCGCGAATCTGCTTTAGCTTCGCAATAACCGCCTCCGTATGCGTAATCAGCGCATCTATGGTGTTCAGCATTGTAGCGATACGGCTGCAGGTGAACACATCGCTCCAAGGTAATTCCAGTCGCTCAACGTCTTGTCGGTTAACCGCGACGAAAGTTGAGCCTTGAGCTACTCGGTTCAGTTGAGGGGCAGCCCATTTCAATGCATGCCACATAAATGCGCGCGATTGCTCATCGACTCGAATAGCTGATAATCCACGGCCAATCACTGTTCGCGTGACAGCTTGATTTATCTCACCTACCGGCGCTCGAACGCTAAGCAGAAGATCGCCAGCTTCTGCAATGCGAGTTGGTAATGAACATTTAAGCCGGGGATTAGGGTGACGCGCACCAAACTCGGCATTTCCCTGAATGAATGGGAAACCGTTTCCGTTCTCGGAGCAGGATGAAGAAGGCGGTGACTGACCCATCATCACATATGCAATGCGACTCAACAGTTCATACTTGATCGAGTTCATGCGTAGCTCAACCTCCTAAGAAACTCACCGAGACGTGTTTCGATCTCTAAACGCTCAGAGCGAAGTGCTGTCAGCATCACTCGATACTTATCCCACAGCCCCTCGATAAACCACACTACCGCCTGCCGTTTCTCGGCCACGGCGGCATCGAATCCCGCCCCTACATCCTGCTCGAAGAGTTCGAGTACAAGTTCCCGCTTCTCCTCATTATCCATTGCGGCGCAGCGGTTTTTGAGTTCATCTACGAAAGCATCGGTCAATTCGCTGTAGCAGGCGCGGGAAGCTGCCAGTTCGCTCTTGATCTGTTCGTAGGGCGCGAGCGCGTCATCAATAGCGGCGAGTTGGTCGAAGATAGGTTGAAGCGCAGCCCTGGCAGCCGTCGCTGCTTTTTTCCCTTCGTCCGTGGCGCGAGGTTTCGCGGCATCCCTCTCCAGCTTCGCAAGCTCCTTGATCGCATCTCTGTTCTCAGTCTTCAATTCCCTGGCCTGCCTTTCCAGGTCTTTGGCGTAGTTCCAGTTGGCCAGTTCTTCTTCATCGGCGTCATCAGGCGGGTTGCTCTGTTCAAAGGCTTCTTTCTCGCCTCTCAGCCGTGCGATATCGGCCTTGGCTTGGGCGATGCGTTCGAGGTAATCGGTCATCGTGCGGCGGACGAGTTTATGACCGAAAGGGTCGAAAGCCGGGCCTGCGTTGTCGTCGTCTTCAACCGCGTCGGCGATGGCATCTACCCAGCCGTCGATCACGCCGGGGAAACCGTTTTCGACGAGGGTTTTGAAATCGGGCAGCGTCTCGTTCCACCAGGAGGCGATGACGCCCGCCAGTTTGAACCGGTCGAGCGCGGCGAGCGGCTCCAGCGCGGCGACGAACGAATCGAGGAATTCGGCGCGCACGGCATTCAGGTTGCGGCGTTCGGGCAAATCGGCAAGACGCGCGGAATGCTGCGACCACCATGCAGCGAGTGCTTCGCGCAACACCCGGACGCGGGCTTGCACGCCTTCATCGTTTTCCGCGAGTTGGCGAATGGCCGCGCGGTCGGTCAGTGCGAGCGCGAAGTCAAAATAAGCCGCGTCGTTTGGACGTTTAGCGAAGGCGTGGGCAGGATCGAAGCCGAGAGCATCGAAGAGTGATTGTTTGGCCTCCACTTCAGCAACGGGAACGCCTCCCTGCAAGTGGGCGCGGACGTCGTGCGGTTCAGGCGGCGGCGAATTGTCCACGTAACGGCGGATGTTCAGGTTCCAATCATTGGCCGGGTCAGCGATCTCTTCCAGCGAGACGCGCCGCGCGTAACCGGGCACATCTTCATATCGCTCGAAAGTCGAAGCGATCTTCTCGACGTGTTCCGGACGCAGGTAGTTCTGCGCGCGTCCGGCATAGAACTCGGCGTCGGCATTGATAAAGAGCGCCTGACCGCGCCTGTTCGCAGGTTTGTTTGGATTGAGCGATTGGCCGGTGAGGTTCGGGCGCATCACTAAAATGCAGGCCGGGATGCCTGCGCCGTAAAAAAGATTCGGCGGCAATCCGATGACTGCCTCGATCAAATCTTGTTCAAGGAACTTCCTGCGAATCTCTTTTTCCGCGCCTCCGCGAAAGAGCACGCCGTGGGGCATCACCGTAGCAACCATTCCACCAGTTTTGCATACGGCTACCATATGCTGAGCGAACATCAGATCGCCCTTCTTGCCCGTTGTCGGCGCCCAGCCCCAGCGGAAGCGTTCGGGGAACTCCATGTTGCTGCGCGTGTAGTTCTGACTGAACGGCGGATTGGCAATAACGCGGTCAAAACGTTCCAGCTCGCCGCCATCGCGGTGCATCGGATGGAGCAGTGTATCTTCGAGTTGAATCTCTGCGCCCGGCAAACCGTGGAGCAGCATGTTCAACTTGCATATCGACCAGGCGGAAGCGTCATTAACCTGCCCACAAAGACGCAAGTTGGCCGGATTGCCGCCGGACTGCTCGATGAATTCGCGGCTGATGATGAGCATGCCGCCGGAGCCGCAGGTTGGGTCAAAGATTGACATCCCGGGCGCGGGTTTCAGGATACGCACCATCAGGCGGATGACGTCGCGGGGTGTGTAAAAGTCCCCGCCCTTTTTGCCCGCCGACTCGGCGAACATGTTGATGAGAAACTCATAGGCCGCACCGAGCAGATCGGAGAATTGGAAGTCCTCGTTGCGCAGGCGATAGCGGCTGAAGTGGCGGACGAGATCCTTGCAGGCGTCATCGGAAACAATGCGCTTGTTATTCTGCACCCGCATGAAACTGATATGATCGAGCACATGCTCCAGCGTCTCGTTGTGTTCGCTCAGCGCGGCCAATGCTTTATCAAGTACATTGCCATAAGGATCGTTAGCGTCGCTGAGCTTGCTCAGCAAATAGGCCCAACGAGCACGTTCCGGAACGAAGAAAGTGTCGTAGAAGTCGGGGTTCTCACCGTACTGCCGTTCCGCTTCCTCCTTCGCCAGGCCCTGTTCGAGCTTCCGTCCGACAATTCGCTCGCGCTCGGCGTCAAAGACATCCGAACAGCGCTTCAGGAAGAGCAGCCCAAAGATGTAATCTTTATAGGTCGCCGCATCGAGGCCTTCCTGGCGGAGGCGATCAGCGGCCGAGTAGAGATGGCGTTCGAGCTTTGCGAGGGAGAGCTTAGGCAATTTCTACCCTCCGGGATTGCTTGATCGATTTATTCAAGTTGAGATTGGTTCTCGTCATAATGAGAAGTATACGGATTCAGCTAACAATTGCCCAGATTCTGATGTGTTCGATCCAATCCTGAATCTGAAATCAAAGGCGGGTCGGTTTTGGGGTAGTTATTACGGGAGGTTCTTTCATTGCCGGAAGCGGGGTATTGAGTATCGGCACTAACCATGCAGCCAGGATTAGTCCTACGATTATTACGAGATAAATCCCCGCCGTAATCCAGAACCAACTCACAAATCTTCTCTGGACATCAAATACATTCTTTCCGGTAATCTCTTCTACCACACTGCGAGATAACCGCTTGCCAAAATCCTCTTTGCGTTTGCTGAATTGTTTCCTGGCTGAACTAAATCTCTGCCAGGTATTACTCAATCCAATAATTCCGGGGAAGAAAAGCAAATAACCCGCGTATAACAAAAGACCATAACGAAATACTGAAGGATTAAACTTGTCTCCCAACACGGCTGCAATAAAAGAACCGACAATTATTCCCACGGATGCCAGCGCATTATCGGTGAGGGTTTTTGTTATCGTCTGAATTTGATCATTGAATTCTTTGACCGACGAATCTACGATTTGCTCCAGTTCGCGTACTCTGGAGAAGTAAATATCGAGCTTGCCTTCAATGAATGCCGTCCAGCCCCCTTCCACTTCTCTTTTGATATGCTTGGCCTTATTAAGCAATTCATTGTAGTTCGATGCGGGGCTGCTTTCGGGGAGACTACGCGAAATGATACTTTGCACAACTTTTAGCCGATCTATTTTGTGACGGGTATCACTATAAACCCATTCGGCAATCTCGCTCAGAGCTAGTGCGGACTCCGCGGGGTCAAAATCTGAGCTAGAGGCTGGAGGCGAGTCTTCCGCCTGCTGGCCTCCCTCCAGACTAACTTCGGCTACATAATTTTGAGCAGTATAAGTAGCGAGCCACCTCGTCCCGGTCATCGCAGTGTGATCGGCCGTATATAATATGCTGAGCGCTGCTAATTGGTTATACAATGCGCCGGCAATATGGTCATTGTTAGCCTGCCCCTCGACTTTTAGTTGTAGTGGTGTGAGATGCTTAAGATCTAAATGCACCCACTTGAGGCTTTTCCGGGCTTCTTTGTATACCTCCTCGACCCGAGCTTGGTCGGGCGAACTCTGTGCTATATATTTTCCCCATTGCGCGCATTCTTCTCCCCCAATAATGGAGAGATATTCTCCATTCAGCGTGATTTGCCGGTCCGGGATCAAAAGTAAAAGCTTCTGATTTCCCGTTGCGACGCTCAGAAGGCCTTTTTCGAGATGGTCGAGCGGCGCGCTAATCAATCTGGACAGTTTTTCAGGGTAGAAAAAGAGCTTAATAACGGTATTCGGATGGGAGATACCAGCGGAATTTAAAAGCTTCGATTTATCCATCCCAAAATCCAGAGTGAACTTGTAATTCTCGGAGGTTTGTTTAAGTTCATCCTGAAAATTGGTCCACTCAGCGTCTTTTATCGGTCCCTTCACCTCAAGTACGGGTAATTGTTCGATCATTAATCGAAACGTTATCGCCGTACCATAGGTCTCGGCTAGCGAGGCAAGAGTTTTTCTTGATAGTTTTTTGGCTGAATCTACTGGAAACAGCTCATCACGATAAATGACCTTGTCTATTTCCTCGCTGATCCGAGATTCTGCCCCCAGCTCACTGACAAGGGTTTTCAGCGGCATCGACAGCTCTTTCCAAGACGTTTTAGCATTCATCACTTTTCCATCACGAAATCTGTGACTTCAATCGTCAGACGAGTGATAGTTTGACCATTTGGCGCTGTAAAAGTTTCGGGAGCGCCCTTTACCACTTCGTCCCAATGGTTTGCCTCGACTTCGAAGCGCACGCCGTACTGGCCACTGAAGCGAGCGACTTTGACTAGCTCTTCGGCCTTTTCCGGATCTATCTCGAACTCTTGCTCAATAGGGAGTTGGCGAGAGATTTCCTCATTCAATATTTGTATAGCTTCATCCGGGAGGATAAGATTATCGAGCAACTCCGGCACGCTGATTCGCTTACTATTAAGCGCTACCTGCATCTGTTGTCGCAATACCACTGCCTCTTCAGGCTTTATCAATGCAGGTTCTCCATCCTTTGAAGGATGGGTTAACTGTTTCAACCCCTTCATATACCCTTTGTAAAAACGAACTGTGCGCGCACGAGCGTCCAGCGTCGGCTCCGCGTATAGAAACCCCCTGGCGAAGAAGTTTGCAGCGACTTTTTCGGTCTGCCTATCGAGTAACAACAAGTCATAAGGCGCGTCTGGTTGCCTGCTATGGACGATAGCGGCTTTCTGCAACCTTTCACGTTCCGAAGGCAAAACATCTTTACTAATCTCCAACCTGATAATTTGATTTCCACTGCTATCTTTTTCTTCTTTAAGCTTGAGCATATCCGAGTAATCAACCTTGACCAACGCAAGAAAAGCATTGGTGTAGTTAGAGGCGGAGCAAAGGCAGACGATCAAACTACCAGGAGATATTTTATGATGCGTATTCATCGCCGCGAACAGAAGCTGCGCAAGCTCCCTTGAAGCTTGGGCGAATAAAGACTTCTTTTGTAAAATCTGATAGCAGTGCTTAGCCGTCAGATGTGAGTGGCTATCGATAAATTTAGCTGAACAGGTCGCCGAATCGCGCAGTGCGCTTTCAACCCTACCATTTATATATTCTCGAAAACGCGGCTCCTCCTTAATGGATAGCTCTGCATCAGAGAGCTTTATTTGTTTTTGTTTTGTATCAACAACATGAATTATTGCGCGCTGAACGTTAATTTCTTTGGCATCTCGCATGGCTTCCTCTACAGAAGTATTTTAATAAGTACACTTCCGGCTGAATGTGAGTGGCTGAAGGTCTGCGGATCCTTCAGTGTCTCCAGGGCAAAGTCAGTAAAGAATATCTATTTTATCATTTCACCGTCAACACGATCTTGTCATCGTTCATCGCCTGGCCTTTCCAGCTGCGCAGCCATCTTGGTGAAATAACGACATAGAATGACGACGCATAATGGCGCTTCGGCCCGAGGGGTAACGCCCAGATAGCACAGGTGTCATCGCTGACCTTCGTGTAGTAGTAATAATAATTCTTTGTGCGCGCCTGCCTGCCGTCATTCCTGTAGTCAGGAACAGGGGTTGTGTGCCAGTTCAGGTCGATTGAACATTAACGATTCCGAAGACGTAATCAGAGGGACGGCGCGCGCAGAGTTATTGATCTCTCGCGATATTTGAACAGCGGCAACAACAGCATAGAAATTCGTCGTTTCGGCAATGCTACGCGTGTCAGTGTGCAAGTTGTCGAGTCGCATTACGTTCAATGGTTGAGATCGGTTGCAGCACAAGACGAAAAAGTTAGAACAGGCGCTTCGCGCGCGCTGCGGTTGGCGGTAACTACGACAAAACAACAGCAGAGATCGGTGCACAGATCGTCTGCAAAGTAGAGGCCGAGCGCATCGGTCATCGTGGTTACGGAATGATGCTGGCTGAAATAGGTCTGCCTCCGGGAGCCGATGTCGACCGTGGCTCGCTCGAAAAAGCGGCGAAAGAATTGAAATGGGAGTTATCTCATTACGATGTGTTACCGGATCGGGTGATCGTTTACTTATGGCCGCGCGCAGGCGGAACGAAGTTCTCGTTCACATTCCGCCCGCGTTACGGCATCAAAGCTCAGACTGCTCCGTCGGTGCTTTACGACTATTACAATCCCGAAGCGCGTGTGGTCGTTGCTCCGTCGAAGTTCATTGTTAAATAAAAGCAGTTTTCAGTTTTCAGTTGTAACTGCTCAGCCGGTGGTGCAGTACGGGGAGCGTCAGCGACCTGCACCTCGGCAAGAAGCCGTTTTATCAGGGCTCAGGTCGCTGACGCTCCCCGTACTGCACCACCGGCTGAGCAGTTACAACTGAAAACTGAAAACTGCTTTTCTTGGGGGAGGTAAATATGCAAAGACGGAATATTGGATTGATTTTGTTGGCAATCGCCGTTGGGCTAGTTGGCTTGTTGACAGTGCAGGCACAACGAAAAGCGGGTCGAAGAGTTATCTTACCCAACGACGCGCAAAGAATTGCGGCCACAAATTACACTTTGAGCGGGCCATACTCGTATAACAATTTGAGCATCTTTTTGATCCATGGCCAGGATAACTCGAAAGGCAAACCACCGCTGACATTAAAGGAAGCGATGGCACAAAAGAAAGTCGTCGTGCATGAGACCGGCGAGGTCAACCAGCTGGCAATCGAGAATGTTTCGCAGGAAGAAGTATTCGTTCAGTCGGGCGACATAGTCAAAGGAGGCCAGCAGGATCGCGTGCTGGCGTTCGATCTGGTGGTGCCGGCGAAGTCTGGCAAGATGCCTATCGAGTCATTCTGTGTTGAACAGGGAAGATGGAGCAGACGGGGTGAGGAGGTCGTCACTGCATTCAGCTCATCTGACAAGATGCTAAACTCCAAAGACCTGAAAATTGCTGCCAAGGAAAAAGCTTCTCAAGGTGAGGTCTGGGACAATGTGGCGAAGTCGCAGAGGAAACTGAGCGCAGGCGTGTTGGCCGCAAGCTCACCAGCTGCATCCGCGCCCGCGCCTCATCAGTCACCTGTTTCAGGTGGAGGAGGTGGTAGCGGAGCGGGAGCTGGCGGGAGCACTGGTCGAGGAGGATCTTACGGTTTTTCAGTAGCATCTTCTATATCATCTTCCAGCCTGCAACTCTCCCTTGAAAATAAAAGCTTGCAGGATACAGCCAAAGGTTTTATTAAAAAGCTTTCCCCGATCATCGAAAGAAAAAGTGACGTGATCGGTTACGCCTTTGCGATCAACGGCGAAATCAATAGTGCTGATGTTTATTCATCGCACGCGCTCTTCAAAAAGTTCTGGCCGAAACTGCTGGAGTCGAGCGCCATTGAGGCCATCGGTGAGTTTGAGAAAGATAGGACCTATAAATCACCGACGACCGATGCAATCAAGACTTTTCTGAATGAAGCTGAGGATGGAAAAGCAGACGCTAAAAAAGTTACATCACGAGTGACGGTGATCAAACGCGAGACGGGGAAAAATCTCTTCTTCGAGACTCGCGACCGCAAGAATGATGGTGAATGGATCCACCGCAATTACATCACGAAGTAAACGAAGAGAGAAAACGGAACAAACGGAAATAACGGAACAAACGGAAGATTTTAGACTTTAGATTTTTCCGTTTTTTCCGTTATTTCCGTTTGTTCCGTTTTCTCTCTTCCTCTCAGTTAATCCGCTGCTACTGCACTACCGGGCGTCCGCTCACGGCGCAATTTGCTATTACGA
>JAKEHZ010000136.1 GCA_022614735.1 Acidobacteriota bacterium
ATCGCGGTGCGATGTACAGCAACCTTTCCAGGTTGCTGTTGACTCACTGATGTGACCATTGAGGAAACAACAGCAACCTGGAAAGGTTGCTGTACATTTCCTGAGGAGTTTTTTTGGAGGCGAGAAAAGTAATTCTTCTCGCTGGCTTAAGTATGTTGAAAATATTACGCAAATCGTTCGAATTGCCCTGTCTTCTGTTGGCCACGGGAGCTTGTATCCTCTCACTTAGTTGCGCTCAGTCTCCACAGGCGAAGAGGGAGCCGCCGCCTCCATCTGGGCCGGAACTAGCTCCGGTAAGTGCAACGGCCAGGAGCAGGCCCGACCTTTCACCACCTAAAGATGGTGAAATCAACAACGCAGTTCTGCGTGTATTCAAGAATGCTGTCATCGTTGAGACTAATCGGAACCCCTATTTCACCGTAGGAGACTTCAACGGAGACTTCTCGCAGGATCTGGCTGTAGTGGTGAAGCCATCGGCGGACAAGCTACCAGAAATCAATGACGAGCTGGCCAACTGGATTCTCGTGGACCCGGTCCGGATGGCGAGGTCCAGTCGGATGGTCACCCCTTATTCTCAGATGCACGCTGATATAGTTAAACGTCAACGTGTTCACGTGGATGAGGGAGACGTGCTGCTGGCAGTCATTCACGGGTTTGAATCAAAAGGCTGGAGGGATCCCTGGGCAACCCAAACCTATGTACTGAAGGGCGCCGTCGGTGACGAAATGAAGTTCCAGATGCACAAACAGGTAGTCGAGGCTGACAAGAAGGGGAAACTTCCGCGCATATGGGGTGATGTGATTGCGCAAACGATCGGCGGGCAGTCCGGCTTCCTCTATTACAATGGAGCTAAGTACGCATGGTACGATCCACTCACATACAAGCCGGCCTTGCCTGCGAGAATGGCTCACAAAAGGGCCTCCGAGACAACGAGTCGGGAGGTGATCAGATGAGATTCAAAAAGTGCGGGTTAGGTGTGTGCGTGTTCTTCTTGATTTGTGTGGCGAATGCTAATGATGGAGCAGGTGGTGTTCCGGCTTCCACACAAGCCAAGCCCGACCAGCCGAAGCCTCCCGAGATTGAGCGTATAACAGCCGAGGAACTGAAAACAAAAATAGCCGGAAAAATTCCGGTAGCTATCATCGATGTCCGCTCGACCAATGCTTTCATTGGCAGTGACAACAAAATCAAGGGCGCAATCCGCGTCAAAGCCAGGAGACTTCAGTCCAGGCTTGCCTTTCCGCCGCTAAAGGATATTCCTCGCGACAGAGAAGTCGTTACCTACTGCGCCTGTCCGAACGATGAAACCAGCGTCCGTGCGGCGCGGGTCCTCCTGGCGGCAGGCTTCAAGCGCGTGCGCGCTTTAAAAGGTGGATGGCAGGCGTGGCTGAAGGTGAATGGCCAGGTGGAGCAGAGGATGTAGGTGATATCAGCCCCGCAACCCACGGACCCCGGCGATGCATAATGAATCTGAGCCCCAAGAGAGAATGCGAAACAAGCGAAAATGGCCCATTTTCGCTTGTTTCGTCTATTTTCGCTTGTTTCGCATTCTCTCTTGGGGCTCAGATTCATTTTAACGCTGTACAAGAGATAGGTCGCTAGGCTATTATCAGCTATCCCTAGGGAACAGTAAAATTCGCACTTTTAAAACACGCTCTTAGGCCTGCGTACGGCCGGCACCGGGTGTAGATGAACCCCAATCTGCAGATCCCTGCTCACAGTTCCCGTCCCAACCCCATTGCTCTCCCTCTCCGACACGCTACAGCTCAGACAGCGCATAAATTCAATAGCAGCTTAGCGGGTGTGTAATTACTTTCTTTTTCCAAATATACCCGCGAGCGAGGCAAGTGTGGGGTGGTTTGGAGCCTCGCTCGCGTGCTAGCCCGCAGGTGGGACAGTATCTCCTGCAGGTGTGTCTCGCTCTTTCGGCGAGTTTGATCGGAGAGAAGTAGGTGTTATGAGGATCGTTACCAAATGTGATGCTCCAGCAGTGATCGTGCGCACATCGACGTCCAGTCAGACCACCTGCTTCCCAATCACGTTACTTTTGCATTCAAGAAAATGTTGTATGAAGACTGGTGCACCTGTGTCCTTGCGGGTGGGTGAGGACTGCAGTCATGTGGCCGGAAATGCGCTTATCCGTACGACTGCCCGCGAGAACGCAGGTGCACCAATTCCACAAATCTTTTTCTTAAATGCTAGAACCTCATCTTGCTAGATACGAGGCACTTTCGGAGTGATATTGGGGACGGGGATTTTATTTATATTAGCTCAAATACGGGTTGTGAAGTAATGCCGGTAAGCAACCATAAGATACTCACAAGATGTGACACTGTCAAGATTTATTTGATGAAATTTCGCAAATGGTGACACGGGGATTTTGGAAGTGTGGCATGTTCGCTTCGAATTGTGTCATATATAGCAAATTTCACATGAATGCATCCTTGAAGTCAGGAGTCAGAAGTCAGAAGACAGAAGCCAGGAGAGAGAATTCTGAGATGTTAAACTTTGTCCAGATTCTGATTTCGACGGTATTTCTTCGTCCTTATGTTTTCATCTTTTTCAGTTGTTATTTATTCCTTGCAATTACGCACATTGGTTGGAGGAGAACTATCCTTTTCACAATAGTGGCTTACACGATAGCTTTCGTCTGTGAATGGAGCTCGGCTGTTGCGGCAACAGGATTTCCTTTCGGGCTTTATTACTATATTCCAGCCACAATTGGGGAAGAGCTTTGGATAGCAGGTGTGCCATTTATGGACTCACTTTCTTTTACGTTCCTTTCGTATGTTAGCTGGGAGTTAGCAACCGTGTTACTTGGTAAGTTAAAAGCAGGATGGAAAGAGGTACAGGTAGTAGACGGTGAACAAGTAAGAAGATCCTGGTCAGCATCTTTACTTGGCGCATTCCTCATGATGTATCTGGATATTATTATTGATCCGGTTGCCTTGCGCGGAGACCGCTGGTTCCTGGGCAAGATTTATTACTATCCGGAGGGTGGGATTTATTTTGGAATCACGCTCACCAACTTTATTGGATGGTATGTCGTCTGCTTTGTAATTATAAGGGTGTTCATCTGGTTGGAAAAGCGGGTCTTCACAAAATCAACAAATATCACAGCGGGCGTGCGCGATTATCGTTACAAGGCTTTGGGTCCTGTCGCGCTTTATCTGGGTATCCTGAGCTTCAATCTGATTATGACATTTTGGATTGGTGAGATGCTCTTAGGTATTGTTGGAGTAATCATAGTATTGCCACTTGCAGTTATGGTGATGCTGGTGATTTGCAGAGGGATGAGAGTACGAGGCGAGGTTTAAGCTGAGACGGGCTTGCAATCAAAAGGAGTTGATCTTAAGAGGTTTCAATAAACTTAATACAATGAGGACATATCTCAAGTGAGAGAACTCGGAATGAATCCATTGCTGCTGCCTGTGCTCTTTGCACAGGGGATGTGGGTAAGACAGATAACCCCGCGGTTGCCCGACGCATCAGGGCCAAATGAAGGTATTGTCGCGGGGAGCAGGCCTGTCTTCAGACTGATCATGCTTGGTGAATCAACAGTCGCGGGCATCGGAGCGCCGACACACGATCTCGCATTGACTGGCCAGACAGCGAAGGCTCTTGCGCAACGCACGAGACGTGCAGTCCAATGGCTGGCGCTTGGACGTTCGGGAGCCAATGCGAGAGTCGCTCTGGCCGAGCTTACACCTCGTCTGGCAGGGAGACGCGCCGATGCTGTTGTTATCGCACTGGGGGTCAATGATTCCACAGGGTTGATCAGCGTTGAGAGGTGGAAGAAGGATATCAGTCAGCTGGCTGGCGCGGTCCGCAACCACCTCACAGATGTGAAGATCGTTATCTCGGGGCCTCCTCCACTCGAATGTTTTCCGGCCTTCCCTGGATTACTCAGAAATTTTCTCGGCGCCCGGTCAAGATTACTAGATCAAGCGCTGTCGCAACTCGCTCCGACGCTGCAGAACATCGTTCACGCGCCAATGATCAAGGGATTGAATGATCGTCATTTTTGCGAAGATAAGTTTCATCCGAGCGTCACAGGTTATGCGACATGGGGCGAGTATTTGAGCCGCTACCTGTCTGATGAATAGCTCTATTTTCTCTTGATTACCGGCTGTGACCCAGGGTGCCGGGAATTATTGCGGCAATACGTTCGTCGTCTCGAAAGGCTGAGACGGCTTTTCTGCGAGCCCCTGTTCGAGGGCGGGCTAAAGTCAGTCTCCACTTACGCGGCTCCGAAATACCAATGTTCCGCCGGCCGCAACTCAGCTATCAACCCGAAAACCGCTCTATTGACAGTGACACCAAGCCACTGATCGGCTTACAATGCAATTCAAACGTTCGATCCTAGCCTCACAACATGGCTCAATTATCGGGAGCGCATTTGAAGAAAAAAGTCACGATCAGAGACATCGGCAATAAACTGGGTTTATCAGCGATGACGGTTTCACTCGCTCTGCGTGACAATCCACGCATCTCGAGAGAGACAAAAGACCGCATCCGCGCCGCGATGGACAAACTGGGGTACGAGCCGAATCAGGTCGCGCGTGCTCTGGCAACCGGCAAATCGAATCTGATCGGTGTGATCGTCCCGAACAGTTCTGATCATTACTACGCTGAAGTTATCGGGGCAATTGAAGATTCGGCGAGGGCGGCCAACCGCCATGTTCTTCTCGCTAATGGCTCTTATCAGATGGAGAAGTACGCCGACCGCGTGCGGGACATGATGGGATTGCATATGGGAGGCATTATCGCTGCGCCACCGTTCACGAGCGAAAAACCCAGGTTGCCTGAATTCTGGCGGGGGCTGCTGAAGAGCGATCTCGAGGTCGTTTTGATCAACCGGGAACTGCGCCCACCGATATTTCACCAGGTTGCGGCTGATTACACTGAGGGCGTGAAGATGGTGGTCAAAGCTCTGGCGGAGCTTGGACACAGGCGAGTGGCTTACATCTCAGGCCGTCCCGCGATGTTACCGATTCGCCAGCGTCAGACTGCCTTCAGACGCTGCGCGCGCAAGGCGGGTTTCGATCGGGATGAGACTCTCTTCGAGTGGGCTGAGCTAACCTTCTGCGGCGGCTATCAAGCCGGGCGCAGGTTATGGAACGCGACAGGCTGTAAGCCGACAGCGATCGTTGCCTTCAGCGATGTCGTGGCCGTCGGACTCCTCAGGTTCCTCGACGAAGAAGGAATCAGCGTTCCCGATGATGTTTCAGTGGTGAGCTTCGATGGCACCGCGGTCGGCGAATACACACACACCAGTCTTTCCACGGTCATCACGCCGATGTATGAGATAGGGAGACAGGCTTTCAATCTACTGATCGGCGCCACGGAAGGGAAATACCGCGAGCCGCAGAGCGTCATTCTGCCGGTTGAATTGAAGCTGCGTGAGTCCGTCTCGTATGCTCCTTCCCTGGATAAGACCAGGGCGGGAGGGTCACGAAACTATATAGCTTTATAGTATCCGTAAAATTGGATTCGACCAGCGGAAGTCTTGACACTATTCCGGCCCTTATGTTTTAGTTTAGCGGTAAAGCATTAGACCTACTCAACGATATCATCTATACAATTTCTGACATAGGGCCGCTCTTAAGTTTGATTCGACTGGGATGAAAATTGTGGAAGATGTGTGACTTATCGCCAAGACGGCAAGATCGCCAGAAAATAGCGATGTTGAGCACTCAAGGCGTGCTTGGCGTCTTGGCGGTGAGGAAATTATCCCCAAATTTATTTCCAAGGAGGGAATCAATGATGCGAAAGACTATTGCGATAGTGAGCCTTGCTTTGATCGCGTTGCTCGCGCCAAGGGCATACGGGCAGGCGGTCTACGGCAATATCGTAGGTACGGTTGTTGACCCATCGGGCGCCGCCGTTCCGAATGCGAAGGTGACGATTACCGATACCCAACGGTCGGTCAGTTTCACCGCTACCACCAACCAGGATGGCATCTTCACGCAGAGATTCCTGATTGTCGGACGTTATCAGGTGCGCGTCGAGGCAGCCGGGTTCAAGGCAGCCTTGCAGGAAGTGAGCGTTTCAGTCGACCAGGAGGTCAGTCTGAATATCGGCCTGCAACCCGGCGCGGTTACCGAGGAGGTCACGATCTCGGCGGAGGCACCATTGCTCAAGACCGAGCGTAGCGACGTGTCAACGACTTTCAGCGAAAAGACCGTCACCAACCTGCCGATTCTCAACCGCCGCTTTACCCAGTTTGAGTTGCTCACGCCTGGTGTTCAGGCGACGACATCGCAAACGGCATCGAGCGAGGATCCACAGGGATCTTTCCGCAAGATCGTTAATGGCCAGAGCTTCGCGGGGTCAACCCAGCTGTTGGACGGCACTGACAATCGCGATGCGCTGCTCAGTTTGATCGTCGTCAACCCGACGCTCGAATCTGTCACTGAGGCGAAGATCACGACCGCCGATTACGACGCCGAATTCGGCGCAACGGCGGGCGTCATCAGCGCGCAGACTCGCTCCGGCACGAATGATCTTCACGGCGCGGTTTTTCATTTTCTGCGCAACGATCATTTCAACGCGCGTAATCCGTTCACGCAGTTCCGGACGATTCGCGGCACTAACCGTTTCATCCCGGTGACGCAGTGGAATCAATTTGGCGGCCGGGTTGGCGGCGCGATCATTCAGAACAAACTCTTCTACTTCGGCGACTATCAGGGCACGCGGCGCAACACCGGGGGCTCGGCGCTGCTGCGTGTGCCGTCAGTTGCCGAGCGCGCCGGCGATCTGAGCGGGCTGGGCCTGGCTATCTTCGATCCGGCGAGCGGAAACACTCCGGAGCAACGAACACAATTTACCAGCAACCGAATCCCCACCGCGCGTCTTTCGCCGCAGGCGCAGAATCTTTTGAAGCTGATTCCTCTACCGAATATTGATGGTACCACGCGCGATCAACCCAATTACGTCGGCGCCGGCTCCATCAAGTTCAATGAAGACCTTTGGAATACTCGCTGGGATTACAACCATAGCGAGAAGATGAACATCTTCGGGCGCTACAGTTTCGCCGGCTATCGGATGGACTCGCCGGGGATCTTCGGCACTCTTGCAGGCGGGCGCGGCTTCGATGAGGTGGCGCCTTTCGCGGGCCAATCGAGAACGCGTAACCAGAGCATCGCGGCGGGCTTCAATTACAGCATCAGCTCAAACTGGCTGACCGATTTCCGCTTCGGTTGGTTCCGCTACCGCGTGAACGTTGATCCGGGCGAGGCTGATACTACCCCGGCGAGTGATGCCGGCATTCCGGGATTGAACAATGATTCTTTCACGGGTGGAATGCCGGCGTTTCTGCTCAACGGTTACGGTCCGGGCGGCAATACGGGCAATCAGTTCAATTTCGGGTACGCGCTGCAATTCGCGCGTTGCAATTGCCCGTTGCGCCAGAACGAGCGTCAGTTCCAGTTCGTCAACAACTGGACGAACCTCCGCGGCAATCACACGATAAAATTCGGCGCAGACATTCGCCGCGCGCTCAACCTACGTATCCCGAGCGACCGCCATCGCGCGGGTGAATTGCAGTTCAACGCTGCTCGCACACAGGGTGACACCGATCCGGATCCCAACAGGGTGAGTATCGGTGGTGGTTCGGCATTAGCATCATTCCTGCTGGGCGACGTGAGCGTCTTTGAGCGTTACGTCAGCACGATCACCGATGCGGAAGAGCGGCAGAATCGATGGTTCTTCTACGGACAGGATCAGTGGAAGGTAACACGGAAGCTGACGATCAATTACGGCGTACGCTGGGAGATTTATCGCCCGCAGACGGTGACAGGCGCAGGCAAGGGCGGCTTCATCGACGTCAATACCGGCGAAGTCCTGATCGCAGGGTCTCAAGGCGTCGGCCTGGATCTCAATCAGAAAGGCACGCTGAATACTGTTGCGCCTCGTCTGGGCGTTGCCTATCGCGTCACGGACAAGACCGTGCTGCGCATGGGATTCGGGCGCGGGTTCGACATCGGCATCTTCGGTTCGGTCTTCGGCCACAACGTGACGCAGAATCTGCCCGTGTTAGCTATTCAATCCAATCAACCGGCGCGCAACTTCGACGCGGTCTTCACGCTGGCTCAGGGACCGCAAGCACTGGATCCCGCGACGATCCTCGACCGTCAACCGAGAGGCCCGAATGGCCGCCCGATTCTACCCAATGGCGTGACAGCCTTCATCCTGCCCGAAACGCTGCGGTTGCCTACGACCGACGCCTGGAACGTGACTGTGCAGCATCAACTGGCCGGCGACATAGCGGTCGAAGCAGCTTACATCGGAACCAAGGGCACGCACGTCTTTGCCGGCTTCGGCGGCGATTACGACTTCAATCAGGCCACCATCCAGGGCTATCCGGCGCTGACGACCAATCAACGCAAGCCGTTCTTCAACAGGTTTGGCTGGAGCCAGAACTTCCGTTATTACGGCTCGGATGCGAGTAACAACTACAATGCGCTGCAACTGAAGGCCGAGAAGCGATTCTCGAATGGCTATCAGTTTCTGGCCCACTACACCTGGTCGCGATCTTTCAACTACACGAACACCTACTACAATATCGATGCACGCGAAGCCTATGGGCCGAACGACAATCATCGCAGCCACGTCTTTACCTTTGGTGGTGTCTGGGAACTGCCGTTCGGCAAAGGACGCAAGTATCTGAGCGGCGTCAATCGCGGAGTTGATCTGGTAGTCGGAGGCTGGCAGTTGAATACGATCTTCACCTGGCAGAGCGGGCTGCCATTCACACCGAGTTATCGCGATTGCAACGCCGACCGCGACACCGGCTGGTGCAGGCCCAATCTGGTCGGTGATTGGAAGCCCTCGGATAAGAGCCGGACGCAATGGTTCACAACCACTCCGGTTGATCCGGCAACCGGCGCTGTCACCCCGCTGACTGCCAACGGCCAAACGCTTGGCCCATGGCAGCGTCCGCAGCGCGGTCAGTATCGATCAACTTTGCGAACAAAGTGAACCTGGCCAATCCGAACTCATGCGTTGATTGTCCGGGTACGGCGGGGCTCATCACTAACATCTTCCAATTGGCCACAATGCGACAATGGCAATTCGCGTTGCGATTTGAATTCTGATTTTAGCGGTCTGTGGCTGGGGGTCTTCGGTCTTCCAGCCACTGGCCATACCAGGGAGAGCAGACAACCGGGATGAAGATGAACGGAACTACTAACACACAGCAGGAAGTTCCACTCGCAATCCAGCCTGCAACAATCGCCGACCCAATTAATCAGAGCGACCTGGTGAAACCGGGCACACTTTTCAAGGCCACCGCGCCGTGTGTAACCTATCGCCAACGATTCTCGCCTTCGACGGCCAATCTATACTGGCTCGGTGGTGGCGAGTACGACCTACCCCCCGATTCGCAATCGGGCAGACTCTGCCATGCGACCGAAGAAAGCTTGATTTTTCTTTGGCAGGGAAATGTTGCCGTTGAGGTGTCAGCCAGAACATACGAGCTTGCTCCTTATGACACGCTCTACATACCGCGCGGCGCGGAGTTTCAAATCTCGAATCTCAATTCTGAGAGCGCCCGTGTGATTCAATGCTCAGCAACTGCTGAAAATGTGCATCCGGTGCATCATTCGCGCTTCGCTCAATATTCTCGGCGCGAAGATCGCGTCCGTCGTTTGAATGGCAAGGACGTGTTTATGATGTTCGATGTGACGGAAGCAGCGGATAAACTGATTGCCGGTTACACATTCTTTCAGCCTTATCAGCGTTCGTGGCCGCCGCATAATCATACCGATCAGGAAGAGGTCTACATCTTTATCAAAGGCCATGGATCGATGGAAGTCTACGAATCGCCGGAGAAATTGTGCTTTGTTCACAGCGTCAGCGAGGGTGATCTTGTGACGATTCCGATGCTGAATTATCATCCGGTCTTTTCCCAGGAAAGCCCGTTGGAGTTCATCTGGTGCATCGCCGGTGAGCGGTATTGGGTTGGCGACAAGAACAAAGATTTTATGGCAGGTAAGGGAGATTCGATCACGACCTAAACTAGTTCGCAGTTCGCAGCATTTCTTCATTGGCAAGGCTGCACATTATGGTAGCTGCGAACTACCAACTGCGAACTGCGAACTGCGAACTGCGAACTACAGATATGTACGTCACTCATCTAGAATGTTCTAAAACCGGAAAAACTTACGAACCCAACAAACTCTACAACCTTTCCGAAGCCGGAAAACCGCTGCTTGTCCGTTACGACCTTCAAAGAGCTGGGAAGACTCTCACGAAAAAAAGCCTGAAGACACGCCTGGCGTCGCTCTGGCGCTACCGCGAAGTCTTGCCGGTGGTCAATGACGTAAACATCGTCACTCTCGGAGAAGGTTGGACGCCGCTGGTTCACGCGATGCGCCTCGGTGAAAAGTTGGGGATGCGCGAGCTTTACATCAAGGACGAATCACTCAATCCGACCGGCGCATTCAAAGCTCGCGGTCTGTGTCTGGCGATATCGATGGCAAAAGAGTTAGGTGTGAAGAAGGTGGCTATCCCCTCGGCAGGCAACGCCGCAGGATCAATGGCAGCTTATGCCGCGCGGGCCGGGATGGAGGCATACATTTTCATGCCGAGCGATACTCCGGCTGCAAACCGCATCGAGTGCATTGAGATGGGTGCGCGCGTGACACTCCTCGATGGATTGATCACAGACTGTGGCGCGGAAGTCGCCAGGCGCAAAGACGCCGAAGGATGGTTCGATGTTTCGACGCTCAAAGAGCCCTATCGAATCGAAGGCAAGAAGACGATGGGCTATGAATTGGCCGAGCAATTCAATGGGGAGTTGCCCGATGTGATTTTGTATCCAACTGGAGGAGGAACGGGGCTTATCGGGATGTGGAAGGCATTCGACGAGATGGAAGAGATGGGCTGGATAGGCTCCAAACGCCCGCGAATGTACACTGTGCAGGCCGCAGGCTGTGCGCCAATCGTTCGCGCATTTGAAAATGGTTGGAACGAAGCGCCTGAGTTTGAAAACGCATCTACGGTGGCATCGGGCCTTCGCGTGCCTCGTGCAATTGGCGATTTCATCATGCTCGATATACTCCGTCGGAGCAGTGGTGGGGCGGTTGCTGTGACCGATGAAGAAATGATTACTGCAGCGCGTGAAATCGGGGCGGCGGAAGGTATTTTTTGCGCTCCCGAAGGTTCAGCCTGTCTTCCTGCACTGCGAAAGTTGATAACCAGTGGTGAAGTAACAACTGATGACCGCGTTGTTTTATTCAATACCGGCGCGGGCGTGAAGTATCTCGAAGCCTTCGGGGAGATGGTCTCACGTTAAAGGCACATTATGGCTGAAGCCATTGCGCAAGAACCAGTAGCAGAAGGCGCTCTGCCTCCACTTTTCCGGCAGGTCCGCTGGTGGATTTTGACACTGCTTTTTTTCGTCACGGTGATCAACTTCGTTGATCGATTGACCCTCTCCTATGTCGCGCCCGTACTGAAAGACACCTTCAAACTCTCAAATACTGATTATGGTCTCATCGTCTCCTGTTTTTTATTCGGGATGATGATCGGTGAATTTCCGATGGGCTGGGTGATGGACCGCAAAGGACCAAAATTCGGGTTTTCGTTCGCCGTCATCTGGTGGTCAATCGCTAATGCTTTGCACGCCTTCGCAACATCGAAATTTCAGTTTGGTTTTTTGCGCTTCTGGATGGGGACGGGTGAATGCGGCAATTATTCCGGTGGGGTAAAAGTCATCGGCCAGTGGTTTCCTGTAAAGGAGCGAGCTTTTGCAATGGGAGTGATGAATGGGGCCTCACTCGTCGGGAATATGATCACTCCTCCGCTCATCATATACCTTATGATGAAGTTCAACTGGCACGCAGCGTTTTTGATCCCAAGTCTGCTTGGAATGTTCTGGGTCTTCTTCTGGCGCTACTTCTACTCCAATCCGGATGATCATCCCGCATTGACCGAAGCCGAACGCCGCTATATCAAGAGAGATCACGAATTGGAAACCGCTGCGCCACGCAGCGTGGAGCTGCTCGGCGTTCGACAGACATGGGCGATCATGTTGTGCCGTTTGCTCGTCGGACCGGTGATACAGTTTTATCTCTTCTGGCTCCCTGAGTATCTCTATCGAACGCGCGGACTGGATATCAAATCTATCGGCTACTTCGCTGTCTTACCGCCAATCTTCGGAGATCTGGGCAGCGTTGGCGGTGGCGCGATTGCCGGAATTATGATCGCCAGAGGACTGACGGTGACGCGCGCGCGACAGGCAGTGATGCTCTCAGGCGCAGCAATGTGCGCGCTCAGCATTGTCGTGGTCACAGCCCAATCTCCCCTCGTCTGGGGAGCGGCGATCTGTCTGGTCTATCTTGGACACTATGCTCTTTCGGCCAACATGTTCGCGGCGGTTTCAGACCTCTTCCCGAACAATGCTGTCGCCAGAGTCACGGCGCTGACGGGCATCGCCGGAGGATTCAGCGGTTGGCTCTTCCCGATTCTGACGGGATGGCTTGTCGATAAAGTTTCATTCACGCCTGTTTTCTTCATCGCTGCACTAATGCCTGCAGCCGGTGTCGTCGCGTTGTTCGCGATATCCGGAAGTTTGCGTCGCGTTGAGGTCTGAATCAATTTTTATGTCGGACATTTTGATTAGCGAAAACATTATCGGCGCGGATATCGACGCACTGCGAGAGAGATTTACCGTAGTGTTGGAGCCCGAGTTGTGGAAGCACCCGGAAAGATTGTCCTCATTTATTCCTGAATATCGCGCATTGATCGTGCGCAATCAAACACAGGTCACTCGCGAATTGATTGAGGCGGGGAAGCAGCTTCGAGTCATCGCGCGGACGGGTGTTGGATTGGATAACGTTGATTTGCAGGCCGCATCAGATCACGGCATCGTCGTAGCATTCACTCCGGATCAGAACACGAATTCCGTGGCCGAGTTGGCGATTGGTTTGATCCTGGCGCTTGCGCGGAAAATCACCACGGCGGACTACGACACAAAACGAGGCGGATGGAACCGGCAACGATTCACAGGTATTGAGATATCGGGAAAAACGCTTGGTCTTCTCGGGTTCGGGCGCATTGGTGTCAGCACAGCTCTCAAAGCAGAGGCACAGGGAATGGTGATCGTCGCTTGCGATCCATTCATTGATCCGAAAAATTTGATGGCGACGGGACTACGCGTGCGAATGATGAGCCTTGAAGAAATGCTACCCGAAGCTGATTTCGTCTCTTGCCATTTGCCCAAAACAAAAGAGACGGCGAGTCTCCTGGGTTATCGGCAGTTTTGTTTAATGAAGCCTGCCGCATTCTTCATCAATACATCGCGCGGTGGTGTGGTGGACGAAAACGGGCTGATCCGCGCTTTACAAGAGAAGAAGATCGCCGGCGCCGCTCTGGATGTTCGCGAACAAGAACCTCCTTTGCCTGGGCAGCTTGCGGAAATGGACAATGTCATTTTAACGCCACACGTAGCCGGTCTAACGATCGAAGCCAACCATCGGGTGATCACAGCAGTATGCCGCGACGTCAGCGCGGTTTTGAATGGGGAAGCGGCAGAGAATTTTGCGAATTTCAGTAGACCTAAATGAAAAACAGTTTTCAGTTGTAACTGCTCAGCCTCTCCGCCGCTATGCGGCGGAGAGGCTGAGCAGTTACAACTGAAACCTGTTTTTTGGAGGTAAGTCATGAAGCTCTTCATCGATACCGCAGATGTCGCACAGATTCGAGAAGCCTGGAGTTGGGGTATTCTGGATGGTGTCACGACAAATCCAACGCACGTTTCCAAAACAGGCAGAAAACCAGGAGAAGTATACCGGGAGATCCTCGACATTGTTGACTGCCCTGTGAGTCTGGAAACAGTCACCCTGCATGCGCCGGAAATCGTCGCCGAAGGACGGGAATTGGCAAAGATGCACAGGAATGTTGTCGTTAAGGTTCCATTGATAAAGGAAGGCTTAAAGGCCGTGAAAGTCTTGAGCGTCGAAGGAATCAAGACTAATGTGACTGTGACCTTCTCACCACTGCAGGCGTTGCTCGCAGCAAAGTGTGGGGCTACTTACATCAGCCCGTTCGTTGGGCGTCTCGATGCGATTGGACATTTCGGGATGGATGTCGCACGTCAGACAAAGGTGATCTATGATAATTACGGCTTCTCTACCGAGATCATCGTTGCCGCAGTTCGCCATCCGACGCACGTGCTTGAAGCGGCGCTGGCCGGCGCTGACATTTGCACGATGAGCTTCGATATCCTCTCGCAACTCTACGATCACCCGTTGACCGACATCGGTATTGATCTGTTCCTGAAGGATTGGGCGAGAGTACCGAAGTAGTAAATAGCAGGAAGACTATGAAAACTTATCCTCTCTACCTCAACGGTGAATTCATTGCGACCGACAATATCTGGCCGGTCATCAATCCTGCAACCGGCGAACCTTTCGCTCGGGTATCGACCATCGAACGCGCACGTGTCGCGCAAGCGGTCAGCGATGCTCATGCGGCCTTCCCCTCCTGGCGCAAGCTGACTGGTAAAGCGCGCGGCCTGTTTTTGCGAACGATTGCTGACGAGCTCGAAAGGCGTCGCGACGAGATTGCGCGCACGATGACGATGGAAAACGGTAAACCTCTCGCGCAGAGCCTCACTGAAATAGCGATGTCGATTGATCACTTGCAGTGGTTTGCCGAAGAAGCGCGGCGGACTTATGGTCGCCAGGTGCCGCATCAGGTTGATGGCAAACGCCACCTGGTCATCAGAACACCAATGGGCGTCATCGCTGCGATTACTCCCTGGAACTTTCCGCTGGTGCTTGCTGTGCGAAAAGTCGCGCCTGCGCTGGCAGCCGGCAACACCATCGTCTTGAAACCCGCGGAGCAGACGCCACTGAGCGCACTTGGCATCGCAGAATGTGTTTCAGCTGCCGGGTTGCCGAAAGGAGTGTTTCAACTTGTCCTCGGTGATGCAGCGCCGATCGGCCAGGAGTTTTTGCAAAATCCGCTCTGTCGCAAAATTACCTTCACCGGGTCGACCGAGGTCGGGAAAATTCTGATCGCAGGCGCCGCACAGGGCGTCAAGCCCTTGTCGCTTGAGCTCGGTGGGAATGCGCCGGTGCTGGTTTTCGAAGATGCGGATTTCGAGCGCGCAGTTGAAGGCGTGCTCATTGCCAAGACACGCAACATCGGCCAGTCGTGTATTGCTGCTAATCGCATTTACGTCCAACGCAGTATCTACGAAAAGTTCCTCGATGCTTTTACGAGGAGAATGAAGGCGCTTAAAGTCGGCAATGGCTTAGAACCGGGCGTTGACATTGGTCCATTGATTGACGAGGCGGGTTTGACCAAAGCGCTCGCACATATCGAGGATGCCGTAACACGCGGCGCTCATCTGCTGTGTGGAGGCAAACGGATTGGCGAAAAAGGGTTCTTCGTCGAGCCAACCGTCATGGCCGAAGTGGCGGAGGATGCGCTCTGCATGAAGGAAGAGACATTCGCGCCTGTTGCCCCGATCCGCGCGTTCAGTACGGAAGATGAAGCGATCAGGATGGCTAACGACACGGCCTCCGGGCTAAGCGCATATGCTTTCACAAACAATCTGGATCGGGTCTTTCGATTGATGGAATCGCTGGAAGCCGGAACAATTGGCATCAATGACGGTGTCCCCTCAACGAGCAATTGTCCATTTGGCGGTCTTAAGCAGAGTGGGTGGGGAAGAGAATTGGGTAGCGAGGGGATAGACGCCTTTCTTGAGACAAAGCACGTTTCGCTGGGATTGCAGATTTGAAAGAATGTTATTATCGACAGGTCAGGAATTGTTTTGCAGGATGATGGCTCACAGATTATAGTTATCCCGTCAGTTAAGACAAATTACAGACCCCGAATCCCAAATAAAAACTGAAAAACATCCCGTAAGGCCGATCCGGGTTTTCTCCGTGCTAGTTGAGCTCAGATCTTCAGGCACGAATCCTCACGAGCTTGAAGTGATATTTTTGTGCTGAGAGGGGACATCTCGCTTCAGTCGGGGATATCAACAAACAATCAATCAGGAGGAAAAAATGGCAGTTGCCAAGGTAAGCGAAATCATCGCGTCATCGCGAACGAGCTTCGAAGATGCGATCAACAGCGGCATCAAGAGAGCTAATAAGACATTGGAAAATGTCAGAGGGGCCTGGATAAAGGATCAGAAAGTCGTTGTCGAGAAAGGTAAGATCGTTGAATATCGCGTGATCATGCGCGTGACGTTCGTTTTAAAGGAGTGACCGATCGAGTCTAAATCGAGCCAGCTATAGCTTGGGACAAATGAACCGGGGATTTTCAAGGATGCTACGGATCTTCAGAGATTTTATCCGAGAAGAGCCGTCGCATCCGTGCTGAAAGGAATTGAAATATGAACTTAACCGGATTACTGCAAGATAGTTTAAGTGGTGACACAGTCAGCCAGATCAGCCAGACGATCGGAGCTGACGAAGACACAACCAGTAACGCAATCCAGGCGTCTCTTCCGATGTTGCTTGGCGGGCTGGCTTATAACAGCTCGAATGAAGAGGGCGCAGCATCACTCTTCGGCGCGCTCGACCGCGACCACGATGGAAGCGCGCTGGATGATCTCGGAGGTCTGCTGGGAAATTACAGTGCAGGGCCAGGCGGTGGAATTCTGGACCACATCTTTGGTGGACAGCAAAACTCAATCGAGCAGGGCGTCAGCCGGGCAAGCGGCCTGGATATGAGCAAAGTTGGGCCACTGCTGATGATTCTGGCGCCGATTGTGATGGGCGCTCTCGGGCGAACTCAGCGCTCGCAAGGCCTTGGCGCAGGCGATCTCGCTGGACTGCTTGGCGGTGCAACGCAGCAGATGTCTGCCGGCTCGCCGATGATAGGAATTTTATCGCAGATGATGGATCGTAATCAGGATGGCTCTTCAGTAGATGACATCATGAGAATGATCGGCGGGTTCCTCGGCGGTCGCAGATAGCTAACGGTTTCAACACAAAGGGTCAAAGGATCAAAGGGTCAAAGGGGATAAATGCTTGATTTATTTCTTCTTTGACCCTTTGATCCTTTGGCCCTTTGTGTTGAAAATGTCAGCCGGGAGATCAAACTTGCCAATAATTTCGCCAATTCTCATTGCCTCATATTCGCCGCTCTTGGCATAATGACACTTGTCTATCCACAGGTTTCGAAATATTCAATGCTGCGAGGAGGCACATATCAAAATGAAAGCCACATCTCAACAATCTATGACTCGCCGTGAATTGATCTTTCGGACGGGCGCCGGATTTGCCGGGCTGGCGCTCACAAGTCTGCTCGATGCCGATGGTTTGCTTGCTGCGGCACCGATAAACGACCAGGACACAAAACAACGTCGCAATCCGCTGACGGCGAAACAACCGCATTTCCAGGCGCGCGCGAAATCAGTGGTATTCCTTTTCATGTACGGCGGGCCGAGCCATGTGGACCTCTTTGATCCCAAACCGGAGCTGACGCGAAATCACGGCAAGCCGATGACCGGCAAGGGCGAGATCGATGTCTTCTTCGGCAATCCCGGCAACTTGATGGCCTCGCCCTATAAATTCAAAAAGTACGGACAATGTGGCATCGAAGTCTCTGAGCTTTTTTCGAATCTGGCTGGATGCGTTGATGACTTATGCTTGATACGATCGCTATACTCGACAAGCAACAACCATTCGCCGGCGATCTTTCAGATGAACAGCGGGAATATGCGCCCGGGTAATCCCAGCCTGGGCTCGTGGCTAACATATGGCCTGGGCAGTTTCAACGAAAATCTGCCTGCTTATATTGTCATGTATGACTGGCGTGGAGGACCGATTGGCGGAGCTCCGAACTGGAGTTCGGGCTTTATGCCTGCCGCTTTTCAAGGCACTCCCTTTCGTTCCGGCACTGTGCCGATTGTCGATTTGAACCCGCCGAAATGGGTCGATCCGCATCTGCAGCGCGCTGAGATCGATTTCGTTCAGAAGCTCAATCAAGAGCATCTGAAAAAGCACGCGGGCAATTCCGATCTCGATGCCCGAATTGCTTCCTACGAACTCGCATTTCAAATGCAGACTCACGCTCCTGAAGCAGTCGATATATCGAAAGAGTCAGAAGCGACCAAGAAGCTTTACGGCATAGGCGAGAAGACTACCGACTACTTTGGGCGCCAGTGTTTAATCGCGCGGAGGCTGGTCGAGCGCGGCGTGCGGTTCATTCAACTCTACAGCGGTGGCGGTCATCAGCAGGAATCGTGGGATGCGCACTATGGTCTGGACGAAAACCATCGTCTGCATTGTGCGGAGACCGACAAACCGATGGAGGGGCTGATCAGAGATTTGAAATCGCGTGGTCTGCTCGATTCGACATTAGTCGTCTGGGGCGGAGAATTTGGCCGCATGCCACTCTCGCAGTCAGCCATCGGGCGAGATCACAATCCGCACGGCTTCTCGATGTGGCTCTCGGGCGGCGGCATTAAAGGTGGTCAGGTGATTGGAGCGACAGATGAGTTCGGCTACAAGGCAGTTGAAGAACCATACTCGGTCCACGACCTGCACGCGACGATCTTACATGCGCTTGGATTGGATCATCGCAAGCTGACTTACTACTATGGCGGTAGAGACCAGAGACTGACCAATTTCGGGGGTGATCCGATACTCAAAATGTTTGCCTGATAACCTGGCCATTGGAAGCGGATCAATTCGTGAAAGATGAAATTCCTCAATGATTCATTCTTCCATTGGAATATGTCGCCGGAGCAGATGGACAGGCTATGGGCGCATGGATGGCGTCATTTCGGGCCTTATTTCTTTCGCTATTCAGTGGCGCTTCAATGGGGTGGTATTAACAGAGTCACACCATTGCGTGTTGATTTAACTAAGTTCTCACTTTCTCGCAGCCAGAAGCGTGTGCGGGCAAAGAACCGCGATCTCAAAGTTATCATCCGAGACACATTCATCGATGAGATAAAGGAAGAATTGTTCTACCGCCACCGCAGACGATTCAAGGACAACATTCCGGATTCAATCTACGATTTCATCACCGATGAACCGGCGAGTGTGCCATGTCGCAATCGCGAGATTTGCGTATATGATGGCGAAAAGCTGATGGCCGCAAGTCTCCTCGACGTGGGCCGCGAATCTACATCAGCCGTTTATGCAATGTTCGAACCCTCGGAATCAAGACGCAGTCTGGGTATCTTTACAATACTTGAGGCGATTCGTTATTCGCGGGAACTGGATTGCCGATACTACTATCCCGGGTATGCATTCCGCGAATCCTCCGTGTATGACTACAAGAAGAATTTTACCGGGCTTGAGTATTTGGATTGGGAAACCAGTTGGCAGCCATATTCGAGAGAGAATGATGGAGATGGGCGTCATGACTTCTCCAACTCACCCGAAAATAGACAGGATTTACAGGATTTATCAGGATTTTGTGAATTGGGTTAAATAAGGTGAACGAATCTATGAACAAAGTGCGCTGGGGAATTTTAAGCACATCAAATTTTGCTCTCACTAAAATCGTCCCTGCCTTGAAGAACTGCCAGTACGCTGACCTCACGGCTATCTCATCGCGCGATCTTCAAAAATCTCGTGAGGCAGCAAAGCGGCATCAACTTGCGAAGGCCTACGGTTCTTATGAAGAGCTGTTGGATGATCCGCAGATAGATGTGGTCTACAACCCTCTGCCGAATCACATGCACGTCCCATGGTCAATCAAAGCTCTTGAAGCAGGTAAGCACGTGCTTTGTGAAAAGCCGATAGGGTTATCTTCCGCAGAAGCCCAACAATTGCTGGATGCTTCCAGAAAGCATCCGAAGCTGAAGGTGATGGAAGCCTTTATGTATCGCCTTCACCCGCAATGGCAACATACTAAAAAACTGGTTAAGGAAGGCGGCATTGGGGAACTGCGCACGATTCAATCTATCTTTTCCTACTTTAACAATGACGCGGGTAATATTCGTAATAAAGCTGAGATCGGTGGTGGTGGATTGATGGATATCGGCTGTTACAATATCTCGCTCTCGCGATTTATCTTCAATGCCGAGCCTCAGCGAGTCCTCGGCACAGTCGAATACGATCCCGACTTCAAAACTGACCGCATTGCATCGGGAATTCTGGTTTTTGCCGGGGGGACCTCGACATTTACCTGTTCAACCCAACTCGCCCCCTATCAGCGAGTAAACATCCTTGGTACTGAAGGCCGAATTGAGATTGAGATACCTTTCAACGCTCCTCCTGACAGCATGTGCCGAATTTGGCATCAGCACGGATCACAGATTGAACCGATCGAATTTGCAGTCTGTGATCAATACACGATTCAAGGCGATTTGTTCTCTCAAGCTGTCCTCAACGACACGCCTGTGCCGACGCCGCTTGAGGACGCTGTGGCAAATATGAAGGTGATCGAGGCTGTTTTTGAGAGTGGCAGAAGCGGGAGATTTGAAAAAGTGCGGTAGCTCCACAGCCGGTTAACAGTTTCAACACAAAGGGTCAAAGGGTCAAAGGGTCAAAGGAGGATAAATGCTTGATTTATTTCTTCTTTGACCCTTTGACCCTTTGTGTTGAAACTGTTAACCGGAAGATGAAACACGCGAAATTATCGGGAATTTTCGCGTGTTTCCCGATCTATTGGATTTTAGCTGCGACGAACTTCTGTAAATTGAGGTGGTCTTTTCCTTCCTCAATCAGATAAAACTTGTCTGCGACCGGGTTCGGGAAAGACTGGCGCTGACCGCTCGGCCATCGCACCTCAACGCTTTCTACACGAGTGCTCTGCCCGAGACCAAAGTTTACGCGAAGGTCGCTGTGAGAAAAGTAGCTTCCTCCAGCAGAGATTTCGCGAATTTGCGTAAGACCGCCAGCGCGCACCGTGATCCGAGCACCCGTTGCGTCGCGGTTACTTTTCGTTCCCACCAATCTGAAATTGAGGAAATGATTGCCGGTTCCGCCTGAGTTATGCAGGAGCAGCGGGGGATCGCCATTATTGGCTACAACCAGATCGATATTCCCGTCATTGTTGAAATCGGCAAAGGCTGCGCCACGTCCGGCATAAGGCGTTGTAAATCCATCGCCCGCGACTTTTGTGACCTCGATAAATTTGCCCTTGCTGTTGTTGCGAAACAACTGGTTGATCTGCTTGTAATGAACACTAGGAGTTGCCTGTTCTACTTCAGGATAAACGTGACCATTAGCGATGAAAAGATCCAGCCATCCGTCATTGTCATAATCGAAAAATCCACCGCCGAAACTCAGCACCCCTTTAGTCGGCTCGGCTATTCCGACATCGTCACTGACTTCGTCATAGAAGCCCTTGCCATCGTTGCGGAAGACGCGATTGGGGACATCCTGAAAATCTGAAATATAAAGGTCCAATGATCCATTGTTATCATAATCACCGTGCGAGATACACATCGCGGCCATCGTAAGGCCATCTGCCGTCAATGCCACGCCGGTTGTCATTGCTACATCGGTAAAGGTTCCGTTCTTGTTGTTTCGATATAGATATGCTTCCACACCATCGTTAGCGACGAACAGGTCAGGCCATCCATCGTCGTCATAATCTGCGGCTCCAACGGAAAGATTCTTCCCATTCGGTTGATAAATCTTCGCGTTCTTCGTTACGTTCGTGAATGTCCCATCACCGTTGTTGTGATAGAGCACGGCAGGTGTGCCGCGATAGACTGAAGGAGGGCAGCTCGTCGCCAGGCCGTTTCCAATCAGGCAGGTGCGCCGGCTGCCCGGGCCGAACGTGACGTAGCTGCCGGCGTAAAGATCGGGTCGTCCATCGCGGTCATAATCGAAGAATGTCGCGCCTGAATGAAACGCTGCTCCAAATTCCATCGCCCCTACGCCGGCTTTGTCGGTGACATCGATAAAACTGCCATTGCCGTTGTTGTGATAGAGGATGTTTTTGCCATACTGCGACACGTAAAGATCGCTATTACCGTCATTGTCATAATCGCCGAAGACACAGCCCAAACCGTAGGCATTGCCCGGGACGCCTGCTTTTTCAGTTATGTCAGTGAATGTGCCATCGCCATTGTTGCGATATAGCGCATTGCGCGTTGGTATGCCGCGATTATAGAGATCACGCCCATTGACGAAGTAAATATCCTGCCAGCCATCATTATCGAAATCGCACACGCACACACCGGGGCCTGCTTCTTCAAGGATAGTCGAAGTCCCGTTTTTGCCCTCGAAATGGATGAAGCTGATCCCTGCTGATTTTGTTTTATCTAAAAATTGAATGGGTGAAGCGGAAGTTAAGAGAGAATACGAAACAAACGAAAATAACGAAACAAACGAAAACGGAAAACGGAACAAACGGAAATAACGGAACAAACGGAAAAATCCTAGAGAATTTCTGTTCATTCCGTCATCTCTTTTCGTTTGTTTCGTTATTTTCGTTTGTTTCGTATTCTCTCCGGTCTTATGGCTCTGCTTTCTGAGGTCCCAGGATTCCGGTCTGGATATCCTGCTTCATCTGGCGCGCCTTTTCAGAAGCCTGCCTGAAAATTACTGATTCTCTCTCCGCATCCTCCTTGCGTCCGACACGGCTATAAGCCATTGCCAGATGAAAATGTGCCGCAGGATTCTCAGGCTGTAGTTTCGCAGCGCGCTCAAGAGGAGCGACGGCCTCAGCAAATTTTCTGTCTGCAATCAGTGATCTGCCGAGACCGATGAAGGCGTCGGCAAACACAGGGTCAAGTTTCGATGCCTTTGAAAAATGATCGATGGCCTGCGGCCAGTCTCTGGATTGTCGAGCTAACTCGCCGAGTACATATTCCGCCCCGGCATTTCGCGGATTGATCTTCAACTCTTCTTCGAACTCTTTTCGCGCCTCTTCACGAGTCGTCGGTGTCACCGCATTTTCCGGCAGCGACAAGAGTAATCTTCCAAGACGGTAATGAATGCCCGGCAGGTTCGGATTCTGAGCAAGGATTGCGCGATATTCGGCGGCCGCCTCTTTCCATCTCTCCTGGATCTCGAGCGCTTCGGCGTTAAGCAGACGCACCTGGTAAGACGAGGGTGTCTTGAACAGTAGATCCTGTGAGGCTCTCAACGATAGATCGGAGTATACGTGAACAGCCTGATAGAGCACTTCAGGGTCCTCTGGAAATTCACGTGTCAGGGAACGGATGAAATCGACGGCGTCATCCGGCCGCTTCAGTCCCATACTGCAACGAACTCCGGCCAGTCCTGCTGCGCGTCGCATGTCCTTATTGGTCATCTGCGGCAACTCTCTTTTAAGTAATGGGAGCGCTTCGCGGCACCTCCCATTTTCGGCCAGTTTGATACCCTGAAATTGACGCGGCTGTTGTGATGGTGCTTTGCCTGTTCCTTGAGCGAATGGAGTTCCTGCAGTGAAAAAAGCCAGAAATGCGATGATCGCGATGGCTATTGCAGGGGTTCGATAGGTCATGAATTCCTCATAGGATTTGCTTTATCGGAGAGATGTAGAGAGAAAACGGAACAAACGGAAATAACGGAACAAACGGAAAGTTTTCGGCTTTTTCCGTTTGTTCCGTTATTTCCGTTTGTTCCGTTTTCTCTTCCTGCCTCGTCAGAAGTAAAACTTCAGACCAAACTGGATAGTCCGTGGCCCCTGTGATCCCTGGAGTAAGCCAAGGGTACCGCCGAGTCCGGCGTTTGGCGCAGTGAGAATCGGGGTGTTCGTGAAGTTTATGAATTCACTCCTGAATTGTATCCCCATCGTTTCAGTGATGGCGAACGATTTCTGTAAGCCCAAATCCACTGTATTTAGACTTGGTCCGCGCACCGTCCCCACGCCGCACGTCCCGAAGGTTCCAGGATCAGCAGGCCCGTAAGCGTTGGGGTCGAACCATTGGTATCCAGGTACCGGCGCGCCATCTGAATCGCGGGGCTCCCGGGTACCAAAGACCCTGGCAGGGCCAATGCAGTTCGCACGCGGTCCACGAGAGTTTGTTCCGGATGCATCGCCACCTGAGATTGTCAGTGGGTAGCCTCCGTGGAACTCGAAGATACCACTCGCCTGCCAACCGCTGACAATGGCATTGGCAACACTGTTCAGATTGCTGCCATACTTCTGGCCTCTCCCAAACGGCAATTCGTAGACGACATAAGCGGAGAGCGCGTTTGTCACGTCATAGAAGGCCGGTCCCCATTCTGCTCTTCCGTCATAGAGATTCTGCCAGTACGGCGATGTCGGGATAGTCTGACCTCCCCAGGAGCCATAATATCCGCTTGAATCGGTCATGGCTTTGGAATAGGTGTACGCCACCTGAAATGACAGACCGCTGCTGAATCGCTTCTGCAATACGGCCTGCAATGCATTGTAGCTCAGATTGCCATTCGATTCGGTTCCTGAAATCTGATCGATGCTTGCCAGTTCCGGATTGCCGGAAAGGTAAGGACTTGGAGCAGTCCTCGGCTTACCGTCAGCATCGAATCCGCCAAGAAGTATGCGTTGAAAGTACGGCATCGGCACCATCAGATGGGTCCCGTGCTGTCCCACATAACCGACCTGTAGCGTCATCGTGTCGGTGAACTGGTGCTGAACGGCAAGATTCCATTGCTGCACAACTGCAGGTCGCACATTTGGATCCCACAGACGGATAACCGCACCGGAGAAAGGATCGTCCGGCGATGACAGAACTGTCAAACCATTCTCACTCCTCGATGACGGCAGCGACTGTGAGAAATAGTTCTTACCGAACTCCGTCGTAAATGGAGGATTCAGCGGCAGTCGCAGGTTTGTGCCCGTCCCTTCCAGATAAGAAGAGATCGTATATGCGCCGCGAACCACTGTCTTGCCTTTCAGCCTATCCGGCATCCACGCGAATCCAATCCGCGGCTGGAAATTACCAATAGACCAGTTGGTCGGATTATAAAGCGCGCGATTGTTACCATAGATAGTGGCAGGTCTGTCACATCCCAGATCGGGTCTGCCATCACCTGCGCACTGGATTACGCCGCTGATCGGCGCGAAGTTAGCCTGGCGATCCTCCACTTCGGACCAGGGAGTATAAGTTTGGTAACGCAGACCCAGATTCAGGGTTAGATTGTTGGAAAAGCGCCAATCATCCTGAAAATAGAGGGCGAAGACGTTGGATCGCTGCCCCCAGGTTCCGGTGTTGACTCCACGTCCCAGGTTATCCGGCAATCCCAGGAAGAAGTCCCCCTCACCGGCTCCTGCTTCCGGGCCGGCAACGGCCAGGGGCCCAGGTCCTGCTGTGTAGCGTCCCGAATAAGCCATGAACCCGGTTCTGCCGTTGTTGCCGTCCTAGAACGTGTTGACCCGGATCCGCTTATACTGGAATCCGGCGCGGAAAATGTGCTCACCGCGCGTAATAATCAGCGAGTCCTCAAACTGGATCACCGTATTAGCAAAAAGCTGCTGCGTTCCAATGTTCGCGTCGCCGAGATTGTTCACGAAAGCAGCGCCGAAGTTGAGAGCAAACAGCCCAGGGCCACGATCATTACCATCCTGGATTCCCAACTCCTCGGCCACGGGCTGGAGCGTTTTTACGGCGCCTCCATTATGGACCTTAACGTAATTGACTCCAAAACGTGCTTCATTCACAAATCCCGGATTGATAGTTCGCGTCCAGTTCACAACGGAATTGTAAGTAGGAGCGTCGAGGAAGCTGTCAGCGAGCAATTGGAAACTATTAACTGAGGGGTTATTTGTCTGGCTCTGAGAATAGCGCCCAAAGATGTTATCTTTCTGGGAATGATTGTAGTCAATCCTGAGATCTCCCTGATCCACGTGATTATACGAGTTTGTGGTGTTGAGCTGATTGCCCTGGCGATTACTGTTGATCGGCGCAGGATACAATGGTGAATTGAAGAGGTTCTGAGCGACGATATCGATCATGCTCAGCGGGATCTGATTGTTTGGGAAAGGCACCCGATTACCGCTCGCATCCAACTCGAACGGGTTGAAAAGCTGAACGTCGAGTTCGGAAAAATCTCCCCGCCGCTCCTTCTCTGTGAAAACTGTGATGAAGTTGGTGCTGGCGGGTGTATTGTTTCGCAGCCCCTGATAGTCCGCGAAGAAGAAGAGCCTATCTTTCAATATCGGCCCTCCGACCCCTCCGCCGAACTGGTTGTAGCGAATCTTCTGCTTGGGAGAACCGAAAAGGTTGTTGGCCCAATTGTTCGCATTTAGCACATCGTTGCGGAAGAACTCGAAGGCTGTCCCGTGATACTGGTTGGTTCCCGACTTGGTTGAAACGCTGATGATCCCGCCCTGGAAATTGCCGAATTCGGCCGGTGCGTTGTTTGTGATCAGGTTGAATTCCTGAATTGCATCTGGGCTCGGAGTGAATCCGACAAGGTTGTCCGAAACCTGATTGTTATCCATACCATCGAGCAGGAAATTATTGGCCTGTTCTCGGTTTCCGTTAATGTACGGCCTGCCGCCGAAGACAGAAGGTCCGCCGCCGATCATAGATGCCGGGTTGGGGTTCACGCTGCCGGGTGATAGTAGGGTTAGCTGTATGTAGTTCCGAGTTGCAAGTGGAAGGGCAGTGTTGGTCCTGGAATCGATGACGGTGCTCAACTGCGTGCTCTCTGACTGTAGCAGCGGGGCTTCGGCGGTCACTTCAATTGTCTGAGTGTACTCGCCCACCTTCATCGGAATATCCATCCTGGAAATTTGATTGATTTCGAGCAGAACGGATGACCGCACCGCCGTTTGAAATCCCCTGGCTTCCACTCTGACTTCATATGTTCCCACTGGAAGACGCGGCAGATTGAAAATTCCTTCAGTGTTGGTTTCAGTTGTCCAGACGGTGCCGCGCGCCTCATCTTTTGCCGTCACCTTTGCCAGGGCGATGGGGGCATCTTTTTCGTCAGCGACTCTCCCCACTATCGCGGCAGTGACTTGCTGGCTCCAGGC
>JAKEHZ010000137.1 GCA_022614735.1 Acidobacteriota bacterium
TTGAAATGCTGGGCGAGACGGTACGTCGCTGCTCCACCAATGGAACACACAATCCACCGCGTTGGCTTCAACAAGCAAGAGACCTACTCCACGGGAGATTTTCAGAGAACCTCACTCTGGCTGAAGTTGCCAGCGCGGTAGGCGTACATCCGGTCCATCTGGCCCAGGTCTTCCACAAGAACTATAGATGCACGGTGGGAGATTATATGCGCCGTTTGCGGATCGAATACGCTTGCCATGAACTTGCTACTTCCGGAAAACCGATCGTCGATATTGCTCTGGCTGCGGGATTTTGCGACCAGAGCCATTTCACCAGGACATTTAAACGCTCCACCGGTGTAGCCCCTTCACAATATCGCGAGTCTCTCCGCGAAGACTAAAAGGCATAGGAAAGAATACGAAATAAGCGAAATAAGCGAAACAAACGAAAATTTTTTGTAACTGCTCAGCCCGGTTCACCGGGCTTTCCCGGAGGGCAAGTAGGCCAGCCGTTTGACGGCTGGTTGCGAACCGTAATACTCGCTCCAGCCCGGTTTACCGGGCTTGTCCTTTCGGCTTTAGCCGTTGCTCTATTCATGGGGCTAAAGCCGAGACTGCAAGGACGCTAAAGCGCCCTCGGGGTTCTGCTCTCAACCTAACCAGTCCTCAAAGGACTGGCCTATCTGCCCTCCGGGAAAGCCCGGTGAACCGGGCTGAGCAGTTACAAAAATTTTTCGTTTGTTTCGTTTGTTTCGTATTCTCTCTTCATCTTTTATTTATTTCGCGCCTTTCGCGTTCTTCGCATACCTGGCCATCATCTGATCGATCAGCTTGACGAAGTTGCGCTGAGAGCGATGCCATTCTCGCAGGTCATTTACGTAACTGATGAATTCGTCTCTGCGTTTCAGCTTCCTCATAATTCGCGCCATCTCACGTAGTAACTCGACCGCTTTATGGTACGCATAGTTGTTTTTGCGATTGGCATTTTGTGTCACCAGGCGTTTGTAGATATTCAAGGCATCCTCAGGATGTTTCTCAACGCGCCTGTCGGCCAGTTCCAGCAATAGCTCAGCACTGCATATGCCCCGCTGTGCCGCTTGCCAGGCGGCTTCTTCGTCATTATCCCAAAGCAATATACTCACCAAGATTGACTGGTCAGGTTTTAGTTCGTAGCTTTTCCGTCCTGACGATGACCGGGCTTGCCTTGAGGATAGATGCCTCACCAGGTCCAATGCATGCTCACGCCTTAAATCCCATTGGTCCGTATGACGCGCACATCCGGCAATTCTTTGGTATCCCTTCAATGACGGTTTAACTGCGAACTGTGAGAAGACTATCTCCAGCGCCTTCTCCCACTCCTTGCGATCTACGTACTCTGCTGCCAGAAATTCATACAAACTCTCGGCTTCGGAAGCAGGGAAGAGGTCTTTGCCTCTCGATGCCCACTTCAGCGCAAGGTCAGATTCGCCTTTCAGTTTGCATAGGCGCGCGATTTCAAGATAAGAATCTGCATCTTTGAGCCGATGACTTTTGATGATGATTAAAGACTCAATGTCACCACGTCTTTCCGCTGAACGCTGCACCAATTTCGTAAGTCGCGCGAACTTTCCGCGGTGTGTGGGATTGTCCGTGTCACTGTTTGATTCCAATTGCTTCCATTCTGCTTCAAGCAATTTTTGGCAGATGTTCAGCTCTTCCGCCCCTGGCGGATCAAAATATGTTTGCTCGAATAGAGCGAACATATCTTCAGAGACCTCAGTGATTGCTCGCATCTGCCATTTGAATAAACGGGCAGCCAGCTCTTGAGGCCCCGAGCTCAACTGCCGGCAGCTCTTGAGATGGAGCGCGCGAAAAGCAGTGATCATCTTCTGACACGCATCGGTCGGTCGAAGATGGCCGAAAACTACGAGCAGTGCTTCTTCAGTCAAAGTTATGACTTCTTCCGCATACCCTTCGACAAGCAGGTTATCCAGCGATGATTCCACATCTTTCAAAATCGGCAGGATTTTTTCGACGTCCTCCGCTGTTGCCGCTGATTGAGCGGCAAATTCGAGAATTCTGCGATACTCATCGAGGTTGGGATCCTTTCGGCACACGCGCGCTGCCCGCAGAGATAACCTTTCAAGCAATCGGGTATTCTCTACGGCTTCACACATCAAAAACTCAACCAGCGTTTCATGTGGTAATTCCTTGAGATAGCCATGTACATCTTGAAAGTTGACGACGTTTGAGATGGCGGCCTTTTGTTTATTGTCCTCTTTAACCTCGAGCCATGTCAGGTAGACGGCGACGCAATGTTTACAGAACTTATCGGCGGCTCCCTCGGGACATGAACAATCATGACCGACCCGCCTGCCATCAAACCGCAGAGACACTTGATAGCTTTGAGTACCGTCGACGACCGCGGTGATTTTACCGTCGTATTCGATTAAAGAACGTACGCATCTCCGGGTAAAGTAATCCTCTCCGCGTTTGAAAACACGTTCGCCGGCCATCGAGATGAGGTTTTTACGATTAAGCGCCTTCATCAACTGAAATCAGTACCGCGAGCGGGTGCGAGCGAGCCTCTATTAGTGACCGATTGATTGACACTCGCTCGCTACCGCTCGCGGTACTGATTATTCTCACGCACAGCCCATGCCATTCCGAAGCCTTTCGAATTAGCTTCTCCGAACCCGCACTCCCAGCCTAGATGTATCAATCTTGTGCTACCTGCAACTTCAAACACTCCTTCAAAACATTTGTGATTCGTTCCGTCGTACTGCACAAGCTGTGACTTCGGATTTCCAATAAACTTAAAACTCAGCTCATCATCTTCGGCCGTCTCACCGGTGAGCGCGCGAAATTTCTGGCGTAGGTTGTTGGCAATACATTCACTAAAACGAGGGTCATCAAGGCGAAGGTGATATTTTACCCGCGATCCGTCCGGCGCAGTTTTGGTCAGAGCAGTGAATATAGGTGAAAGTGTTTTGAATCGCATCGAGTTCGTGAAGACTGGCGGGGGGATGATCCTGATCGTCTGCGCCATAAACTGTGCTCCGCATTGTTTATCCCCGATAAAGACGACTGGATTGTTGTTGAGACCACCCATCAACATCAGAATCAATTCATCGATTGGCGAGCCGATCTGCCATTCAACAGGGCCCGGCGCCAACCACTGCCTTCCGGCGTGAACGCGTTTGTCTACCTGTTGGAGGCGCGAAAAGACAAATGGCTTAAAACGTTTCCGGTCGTGCGCAATGGCTTGAATTCCCTCGTCGTGAAGGAATACTGCGGCTTCCAGATCAGCGGCGCCTATAAGTGTGTATATCAACGAGGCGAAGGGATAATTATCGAGCGGCAGCGAAGGGTTCTCGCTGAGTGATTGCATTGTAATTTTGATTCTCATCGGTTTTATCCCACCTTGGTTCGATCACTTCATAACACAAATGCGCGGTCAGCGTAGACGCGCATCTCTACCCACGTTTCAATCCCACCTTGGTTCGAGCCTATTCAGAAATTCAAACCCCTTGATTTTATTGCCTTCCCTCCAGGGCACTGACGCCCGATCACTCTCATTCTAAAGGGCTTGCCATTCGTTCAGAAATTCGGGTACCTCCTTTCGGCGATTTTTGTTTTCCCGAAACACCATCACCGATTGGAGGGACCCGATGATTCACAAGATACACGAAGTCTATCAAAAA
>JAKEHZ010000138.1 GCA_022614735.1 Acidobacteriota bacterium
GCAGATTGCGGATTGATGTACAGCAACCTTTCCAGGTTGCTGTTGACTTGCTGATGTGACCATTGACGAAACAACAGCAACCTGGAAAGGTTGCTGTACATCAATCCGCAATCCGCAATCCGCAATCCGCAATCCGCAATCAGTAGGGTTGACTCTGCTTACTATTTTGGTTAAAAATCATGTTGCCCCCCAAGTTGAAAAATTGTTAGTTGTAACAACAATTTAAGTTTGAAAAGCGCTACCAATTAAGGTAAGCTCTGTCTTTAGAAGTCGAGTCAACTCCCGGCTCATTCGAGAAGTTTTAGCAATAAACCAAAAACAGTTAACCCACACAGTTAACAAAAACAGTAAACCTGGGCGGAAAAGCTCAGGTGAATAACCAAACAATTTGCTAAAGGGAGGAACCATAATGAGTCGTAAATCAGCCCCATTTCGGAAGATGCTCACCATCGTCCTGATGCTGGCACTTGCCAGCTTCTATTCGATGACGCTGGCGCAAACCACACCGAAGGCGGCAGGTGAATTATCAGTGAGTGGCAACGTCACAATCAATGGAACATCTGCGATCTCCGGCGCAACGGTTTTCAATGACAGCCGTATCAAAACGGAGCGCAACAGTGGAGCGACGGTCAACCTCGGTAAACTCGGTCGTGTTCAGTTGGGACCGGACAGCGAAATGACCTTACGCTTTGCCACTGACACGATCGGAGGCAACCTGACCTCCGGACGTGCAGTGATGAATGCCCCCGCTGGTGTCGGGATTTCGGTTGCCACCGCTGATGGCATTGCGACAGCGGATGGTAAACTGGCTTCCGCACTGACGGTGGATGTGACCTGTGGCAACACACGAGTGGCGGCAACACGAAACGGCGCCAAGATAAACTCTGGCGGCAAAGAACAGTATGTCGCCGCGGGAAGTGAAGTCGCAGTCGGTCAGGCACAGGCACCGCGTTGTGCGCGACTGTCGACGGCCAGAGAGCCAGGACTTAGTTCTGGTGCGGTCGCGGCGTTGATCATTGCCGGTGTTGGCGGTGCGGTAGCGGGTATCGTTGCCGCATCCCAGTCGGATAACGTCACGCCCAGCTCAATCGTCGTGAGCGGTTTCCGTCCGTAGGGGATAACAAAAATCTTATTCTAACTGTTCAGCCGGAATAAGAGGCTGAATAAAAACAGCGAGAATACGAAACAAACCAAGATAACGAAACAGACGAAATGTCTCACCTTTTTCGTTTGTTTCGTTATTTTCGTTTGTTTCGTATTCTCTTTTCTTTATCTAAATGAAAGTTCCGTTGCTCGATCTGGTCGCGCAGCATCAGACAATTCGCGACGAAGTGATGGCGGCTGTAACGCGAGTCTTCGATCGTCAGCACTTTATCCTGGGCGCTGAGGTTGAAGAATTCGAAGCCGTTATGGCTGACTACTGCACCGTCAAGCACGCTCTCGGCTGCGCTTCGGGTTCGGATGCGTTGTTGCTCGTATTGATCGCCCTCGGTGTTGGAGCCGGTGATGAAGTGATCACCACGGCTTTCTCTTTTTTCGCCACAACAAGCGCTATCACCAGGCTCGGCGCTCGGCCGGTTTATATCGACATCTCACGCGAGGATTTCAATCTCAATGTCGAATTGCTCGAACAAGCCATCACTCCACGGACTAAAGCAATAATGCCTGTGCATCTTTACGGACAATGCGCGCGAATGGACGTCATCAATGAGGTCGCGCGCCGCCACGGGATTACGGTCGTGGAAGATGCCGCGCAAGCGATCGGCGCGGATTTTAAAGGCCGGCGCGCTGGCGCTATGGCCGATGTGGGCTGTTTCAGTTTTTTTCCGTCAAAGAACCTCGGCGGGGCGGGCGACGGGGGATTGATGACTACCAATGATGATTCACTCGCGGCGAAGTTACGCATCCTGCGTGTCCACGGTATGGAACCAAAATACTATCACCACGTAGTTGGCCTTAATAGCCGCCTGGACGCATTGCAGGCTGCGGTGCTCAAAGTCAAATTGAAATACCTCGATCAGTGGACGGAAGCCCGCCGGAAAAATGCTGCGCGTTATGACGAGCTATTTGCCGAAGCCGGACTTGAAGAAGTCACGCCGCCGAAAGTTCATTTTGGGGTCCGGCATATCTTCCATCAATATACCATCCGCTGCGCGCGCCGAGATGAGCTGAAGGCCTATCTACAACAAGCAGGCATAGGCACAGAGATTTACTATCCTCTTCCATTGCACCTGCAGGAATGCTACGCATTTCTGGGCTACAATGATGGCGATCTCCCGGAGACCGAGAAGGCAGCTCGAGAGTGTTTGTCATTACCGATTTATGCGGAGTTGACTGCAGAACAACAGGCATACGTTGTCGAAAAAATCATGCATTTTTACCTGGGATGAGATTATGGAGCTGGGTAGGGTGTTTGCCGATCGCCGTGTATTGATTACCGGCGCACTGGGTTTCATCGGCTCGAATCTGACACAACGTCTGGTTGAAATGGGCGCAAAGGTGTCGCTCGTTGACAGTCTGATTGCCGAATACGGCGGTAATCTCTGCAACGTCGAGGGTTTCGAAGAGTGCGTGCAGATCAATATCTCCGACGTCCGCGACGCGCATAGTATGCGTTACCTGGTTCAGGGCCAGGATTATCTTTTCAATCTCGCAGGACAGACGAGTCATATGGATTCGATGCAAGATCCGGAGACAGATCTCGAAATCAATTGCCGCGCACAGCTGTCGATCCTCGAAGCCTGCCGTAAATACAATCCATCGGTCAAAATCGTTTTCGCCAGCACGCGGCAGATCTATGGGAAACCGGATTACCTTCCCGTCGATGAAAAGCATTTGCTGCGCCCGGTTGATGTCAACGGCATAAACAAGATGGCGGGCGAGTGGTATCACATCCTCTACAACAATGTTTATGGAATCCGCGCGTGCGCCTTGCGGTTGACCAACACCTTCGGCCCGAGGATGCGCGTGAAGGATGCGCGGCAGACTTTCCTCGGCCTTTGGATCCGTTCGATTATCCTGGGCGAACCATTCGAAGTTTGGGGAGGCGATCAGTTGCGCGATTTCACTTACGTTGATGATGCGGTGGATGCGTTTCTACTCGCCGCGGCAGAGGATGCCGCTAACGGCGAAGTCTTCAATCTGGGGGGAGAGCAGATCATCAGTTTGAAAGATCTTGCCGATCTGGTCATCGCCGTAAATGGCGGAGGCAGATATGCTATGTGTGAATTTCCTGCAGACCGCAAGCGGATAGATATTGGAGATTATTACGCAGACTACAGCCACATTCGCAAAGTTCTCGCTTGGGAGCCGAAGACCTCCTTGTGTGAAGGCTTGAGCCGCACGCTGGCCTTTTATCGTGAAAACTTGCCGAAGTATCTCTGATATGCCCGATCCAATAGCGCAATCCGATCCCGGAGCCAGTTACTACGCGCATCGCGAGGAGATCGATGAGGCGGTCTCTCGGGTGTTGGAGAGCGGTTGGTACCTTCTTGGTAAAGAGCTGAAGGCGTTCGAACAAGAGTTCGCGAGCTACCTGGGTGCAAAGCACTGTATTGGAGTTGCGAGTGGCACGGATGCGCTCGTCATCGCAATGCGAGCTTGCGGATTGGGCGCAGGCGACGTCGTAATCACTGTCTCACACACAGCCGTGGCGACAGTCGCCGCGATCGAGCTCGCCGGGGCCATCCCTCTGCTGGTTGATATTGATCCGGCCACGTTCACGATTGATCCCGAGTCAATTGAAGATGCATTGATGACCTATCGGGGCGAGGGCAGGATCAAAGCGATTATTCCGGTTCATCTCTACGGGCATCCAGCCAATGTACAGGCGATTGTGGAAATCTGCCGGCGCCATGGTCTGAAGGTGATCGAAGACTGCGCGCAATCTAACGGCGCGATGGCTGGCGGGCAGAAGGTCGGGACTTTCGGCGATATCGGTGCCTTCAGTTTCTATCCGACCAAGAATTTGGGAGCTATGGGTGATGGTGGGGCCGTCATTACCCCTCACGTTGAATTGGCCGAGCGTGCGCGTATGCTGCGCGAATACGGCTGGCAGGAGCGTTATGTGAGCAGCGTCGCGGGGATGAATTCGCGACTGGATGAAATCCAAGCCGCGATTCTGCGCGTAAAATTGAAGTGGCTGGATATAGAAAATGCGAGAAGGCGGCAAATCGCCCGAGCCTATGATGAAAATCTCGTAGTAACTTCTTTGACCTTGCCGCAGCAAAGAGGAGATGTTTCACACGTTTATCACCAGTATGTCATACGCTGCGGAAGACGCGATGATCTACGATCGTTCCTGCAATCACGCGCGATAGGCACTCTGGTTCATTATCCGGTTCCAATACATTTGCAGCCTGCTTATCTTGATCGTATCGCAATTACTCGCAACCGGCTGCCGGTTACAGAAGTGGCGGCGCGCCAGGTTCTGAGTTTGCCGATGCATCCGCATTTGACCGATGGAGAGATCGAGCGCGTATGTGAAGCGATCAAAAAATGGTCGTGATCGACTGCGAGAGGCTGCTATACTGCCACCGACCCCTCTGATACTGTAAGAAAGAGAGGAAAATTAAAAATGGTTCGGTTGATTCATCGTCCAAGAAGGTTAAGGCGTACTGCAACATTACGCGCAATGGTCCGTGAGACCAGACTCGATCCTACAAATTTGATCTACCCGCTCTTCGTCTGTCCCGGCGAGGGAGTGCGGCGCGAAGTCCGTTCGATGCCTGGCGTCTTCAATCTTTCAATAGATGAGATGGTGAAGGAGGCCGATGAAGCGCGGCGGCTCGGTGTCCCATCGATCATCGTCTTTGGATTGCCGGAGAGCAAAGATGAACAGGGAACAGATGCCTTTGCCGAGGACGGAATTACTCAACGCGCCATCCGGGCGATCAAACGTGAAGTTAAAGATCTGGTCGTCCTGGCCGATACCTGTTTATGCGAATACACATCACATGGTCACTGCGGCGTGATAAAAGATGGCGATGTCGCCAACGACCCGACGCTCGAGGTTTTGGCGAAGACTGCTGTCAGCCAGGCGCAAGCCGGGGCTGATATCATCGCACCTTCGGGGATGATGGATGGGATGATCGCAGCAATTCGATCGGGGCTCGACGTCGCAGGTTACACTGATATCCCGATATTGTCTTATGCAGTGAAATATGCCTCGGCGTTCTATGGCCCATTCCGCGAGGCTGCCGATAGCGCGCCCCAATTCGGCGACCGTCGCAGCTACCAGATGGACCCCCCAAACATCCGCGAGGCATTGCGCGAAGCTGAGCTGGATGTCGAGCAGGGCGCGGATATGCTGATGGTCAAGCCCGCGCTACCCTATCTAGATGTCATCGTTGCAGTTCGGGAGCGGTTCGATCTGCCGCTGGCGGCTTATCAGGTTTCGGGTGAATATGCGCAGATCAAGGCTGCCGCTAAGATGGGATGGATTGACGAAGAAAGAGTAATGATGGAATCGCTGATTGCGATAAAACGCGCAGGTGCGGATTTGATCTTGACGTACTTCGCTAAAGATGTGGTCAAAAAGTTGTAATTACTTCGTCCGCGAAACAAGGGCACTCTACCAGGCTGAAGAGAAAACGGAACAAACGGATATAACGGAACAAACGGAAAAATCCCAGAGAATTTCCGTTTGTTCCGTTATATCCGTTTGTTCCGTTTTCTCTTACTCGATTCATAATTCACGCCCCACGATTTAAGGGAGAAGGAGATGATGTATCAAGACAGTCGCGTGAAATTGTTACTTGGGTTGGTCCTGGTGCTGGTGAGTATAACAACTGCCAACAGTCGTTCGAGAGATGTAGCTCAGCTGCAGTGGAGGCAGACCTCAGGACCTGAAGGCGGCCGTATCAATGCATTTCTGAGTGATGAGATCAACTTGTATGCAGGAACCTATCGAGGCGGCGTCTATCGCTCGAACAATAATGGAGAGAGCTGGACAGCAGCTAATGCGGGCCTAGCCGATCAAAGTGTATTTTCGCTCGCCATGATCGGCACAAATCTCTTCGCCGGCACAAATTCAGGTGTCTATCGCTCGACCAACAACGCAGGAAACTGGACGGCGGTCAACGAGGGTCTACCCACATCTTTTCCAGATATTAATTCGCTTGCAGTGATCGGAACAAATCTTTTCGCCGCCCATTTTTCGGGAGTCTTTCGATCGACCAACAATGGGGAGAGTTGGGCGATGGCCAGTACTGGTTTAATGGCCAGATCGATTAGATCGCTTGCGGTAAGCGGAACAAACCTTTTTGCAGGAACACAGCTCGGCGGCGTCTTCCGTTCAACCAACAATGGTGAGAGCTGGACGCCAGTCAATATGGGGCTGCCGCCGAATAAAGAGATTTCTGCTCTCTTCGCCAGTGGGACAAATATCTATGCAGGTGTAGGCGGGTTTTTAGAGGATGGCGCCGTCTATCGCTCGACCGATCAGGGGCAAAGTTGGACATTAGTCGGCAGCGTGTTCCCAAAAGAAAGAGTCGCTTCACTGGCGGTGAGTGGGACAAGCCTCCTTGCCGGAACATTTGGCGGTGGAGTCTTTCGTTTGGCAGAAAATGGAGAGAGTTGGGTAGAGTCCAATAGCGGCTTGAGACACGGAGTTGTTTTTGCTCTGGCAGTGAAAGAGACAGACATCTTTGCAGGGACACAGGGTGGTGTTTTTCGATCAAACGATATTTCGAGAAACTGGATAGAGGCCGATCTGGGTTTGAAGAGCACAAGCGTTTGTTCACTGGCTGCTAACGGGACAGGAGTATTTGCTGCGACGAATGAAACAGTTTTGGTACTTGCCGTATTCGGCTCTCCCAAGGCAAATGAGAAGATGACCATCAAACAACGGAATTCGCCGGGGGAATTGCCGATGATCGTTAGCACCATCGCCAGCCCCGACCGCATCTTCCGCTCGAACAATCGGGGAGGAAGCTGGACGCCATTCAGCTCCGGCCTGCCTAGAGAAGAAATATCTTCACTGGCAGTGAGCGGGACGAACCTCTTTGCGGGAACTGAGGGCGGCGGTATCTTGCGCTCGGCCGACAATGGAGAGAGCTGGACACCGGTCAATGCCGGCTTGCCGTTGAACGCGGAGATTTCTACACTCCTTGCAAGCGGAACGCGCCTCTTCGCGGGAGTTGGTGGGTTCCTGGACATCGGTGCAGTCTATCGTTCTTCCAATCAGGGAGAGAGCTGGACAGCAGTCGGCAGCGGGTTACCTCAAGCGAGAGTAACTTCACTGGTGGTAAGCGGGACGAGCCTCTTCGCTGGAACCTTAGGCAAAGGGATTTTTCGCTTGACCAACAATGATGAGATTTGGAGAGCAGTCAATGGCGGGTTGCCAATATTCGCTGCCATTTCTTCACTGGTCGTGAACGGGACGAACATTTTTGCCGGAACCTCCTTAGACGGCGTTTTTCGATCGACCGACAATGGAGAGAGCTGGACACCGGTCAATGCTGGCTTAACCAGCCCGGTGATCAATGCTTTCGTATTGAGTGGGACGAACCTCTACGTGGGTACTGCGACCGGCGTCTTTCGCTCGATCAATCAGGGTGAAAGCTGGGAGGCGGTCAACGCGGAATTAACGAATAAAAATATTTGTTCGCTGGTGATGAGCGGCCCAAACTTATTTGCCGGGACAGAGGGCGGTGGCGCCTATATGAGTGATCCCATCGCAGGCACCGTTTCGAGTGTCTCGGCTGCCAGCTTTGAAGGAGCGGAGCTGGCGAGTGAATCGATCGCCGCCGCTTTCGGCGCTGGACTAGGCACAACCACGGCAACGGCATTCACAACCCCGTTGCCAACTACACTGGCTGGGACGCAAGTCATGGTGCGGGATAGCCTGGGGACAGAACAGCCTGCTTCGCTCTTCTTTGTCTCGCCGTCTCAAGTCAATTACCAGGTTCCGACGGGTCTCGTAAACGGTGTTGCCTCGGTTAGCATGACGAGCGGAGATGGAAAAGTATCACTTGGACCCATAAGTCTGGCAACAGTTGCGCCCGGATTGTTCACGGCCAATGCCAATGGGCTTGGAGTGGCAGCCGCCCTCGTGTTTCGCATCAAAGCCGATGGCTCACAGGGCTACGAGCCTGTGGCCCGATTCGACGCAGGGGAGAACAAATTTGTGGCCGTACCCATCAACCTTGGACCTGACGGCGATCAGGTCTTTTTGACTCTCTACGGAACCGGATTTCGGTTCCGCAGCGATATTTCTGCGGTCAAGGCCAAGATCGGAGGCATAGATGCGCCTGTGATCTATGCCGGGGCGCAAGGTGATTTCGTCGCGCTCGATCAGATCAATCTGCAGCTGCCGCGGAGTTTGGCTGAACGCGGGGGGGTAGTTATTGAAATAACCGTCGATGGGAAACGCACTAACGCAGTTAGCGTGAGTATACAGTAGCCATCGAGTTGCTCAGTCTGCGTCATCCTAGACGACAAATTTTCTTCATTCCCGGAGCTCATTGCGCCGATAAGATGTTCGTACTCTATCGCATCGATGGCTTTGCCCGTCGCAGAGATGATCAGCAAAGAGGGCATTCAGCGGGCTTTTTCTTGCCGGAAGTCGACTGGCTGGCAGGCCAGCAAAATCTGGAGTTGGGGAATCAACTCAATCGTCGGCTATTAGGACCGCAAAAATCTTTGCAGAGTGAGTTGAGAGTTGCCGGATCGAGCGTCTGGGGATCATCAGAGTCAACCGCGAACCGTCGGGGCGCTCCAACTGAATGCGGTAACCGTTTAAGCTTTGTGGCGCTGAGGATTCGATCTCTGGTAATGCGACTTCGGTCGGGAGCTTGTAGAAAGCAGCTGACGGCTGATTCCGAGCGCGCGCAGGCTTTTTAGTCTCGGGCCTTATCGGAGGCAGAATCGAAAATTGAAGCGGGCACTCTCACGCCGCGTCATACGAATGTACACAGTGATCTGAAAGAGATGTTGCAGAGCGCTTCAGATGTAGTCGTCTGCTCTAAAATTTTGACTCGCATTCTCACCATGCGAACTTTGATCACTGCAATTGTCGCTTAGCCTGTTCCAGAGCTAACCGCATTTCACTTGCTTTGCGTGCGTACTGTTGATTGGTACGGGCCAACTCTTCTGTTGCGGCAATTCTCTTCTCGTATACGCTGAAATCAATAGGCCAATCGTCGTTTCGTACCAAGGCCGCTTCTGGCGGGGTGCCCAGCCTTATTGCGGTCGGCTCCGTAACCTCTGTATGTTTGTTTGTCGTTATAATCTTCTTAATCGGAAAACGACCGAGTTCAACAGCATCGAAAGATTCAATGACAACACCGTCGAGTTGTTCCGAGCGGAAAGCGAGACAGAGATAACCTAATACGGTTTCATCCCTCGAATAACCTTCGTCTTTTCGCGCCATTTCTACATCAACCGAACCACCGATTTTATAGTCCGGTCTGATTGGTTCTAGGAAATAACGAACTTTCAATTTCTCATTTTCAACAAAAACACCCATGCCAGGCGTGACTGTCGTTACACTCTGGCGACCCACCGTACCATCCGGTTTAAGCGAAATTTGTACGGTTCGTCTACGACCATCAGGGTGAAAATATTCGATATTTTTCCCGACCAGCATCGGCTCTTGTCCGGCAACAACTTTGGTCACAGATTGTTCCAGCGTCCAGCCGCCCGCGCCTTTAAAAGGCGTAGGTTGACTGGACTTGGCCTTTAAGAGCCATATTGTAATTAAGCTGATCGCAATGAAGGCAACAAGTGAGCTAAGTCTCAAGAATTTCATAACTCTCCCTTTCTATTGAGCTTCAGCAAAGTTGGTTTGCTAAGAAACCCGAAAAATCAGCCTTAATAGTTGCAAGGTAACCTCACATTTAACCGTGGTGCAATTACCACGGTCAAGTGCCTGTGCAGCCACAAAGATCGTCATTAGCACAAAACCTTGTATAAACACCGGTACCCATGCAGCCGGAGATACAACCAAGCGTTTGGCAACTATACGGCACGCATTTGTTACAACGAAACTGTATGACATAGCAGCAAGCATATGTTGAACAACAAGGCTCTAAATCAATACATGCGGTGTGAAAGGCGCATCCACTGCTTATATAGCACTCGCCGCAGCCGCATATCGCAATTCCGCTGCAAGCTTGAACCGTTGGCGGCTTCAGCAGCTTGACGGCTGCCGTAATGGCGAGGCATAGGAAGATGATGTGAACAACTATCTCAAGTTTGCGACTGAGCTTCATAATTATGCACCTCCTGGAAAGAGCCGGGCGCTGACTACGTCCAGCGAATAAGTCTACTGATAAAAAACTGGCTGCCCTGCGTGACAACCCAGGAAATGAATACCCACTCCCTTGTATTTGCGGAGTTATAATGTGAGGTTGCCATGCAAGACACTCAACTTAGATTGACCAACCAGTTTCATATCAGCCTAAATGGCTTGGGTTTGTGCTTTGCAGCGCTTTTCAAGAATTCATATTCCCAATGTTTATTGTGGTGATGCGACCATTTATATCACTTTCCCCGCCGTTAGATTGCGCACAAGCTTCTACCTATATATAGACATTTCAGAGGAATATCTTGATCTTATCCTGTCAGAAATTTTTACGAATATTTCGAGATTCAAACCCGATTGAATCTAAAGGTGCTCCTTCTCAAGAAGTTCCTGAAATTTCTTAATCAAAGCGTGTTTGCGTCTGTAAACAGTACCAATCTTAACTCCCAAGAGCTTTGCAATCTCCTCCGCTTGCATCCCTTGACAAACAAGCTCAAACAATTTCATCTCGCGTTTCGTCAGTTTCTTAACAATTTCGTCAAACAATTTCCCTCTTTCCTCAGACATGGCTTCAGCCTCTTGGCTCGCTTTATATGCGAAAAAGTCAGACGCTACATCTTCTAAATTCGCAAAGGGTTTCTTGCTCTGAAGGTAACGGAGCACATAGTGATTGACAACTGCCTGCAACCAAGTCTCAATCGTAGACTTATGATGATCGAACGATCGTATGCGGCGATAGTTGTCATCTACCAGCATGAGGACAATTGACTGGGAAATATCCAGAATCTCATCTGGGCTCGGGTGATGCATGTAAACGTGGCAAGCGTGACGAACCGCGCCTGGGATGAGCGGCAGGAGCTCAATAATCAAATTTTCAGCATTCGTATTGTCTGGCGGCTGTGGCTTCTTGTGAGACATACGGCTTCCTCCAATCGGAATGAGTCTGTGTGCCCTAAAAGAGTGCCTCGTGCATGAGTTTCATTGGCGCGCCACTTCATCAAATCAAATCAGATAGTGAAAGAAGCAGAAGAGAACGAAACACGCATAATTAAGTGAATATCTGTCGCATCTGTGTTGATCCGTGATCAATATCGATGTCCTAGTGATGTATCCTTCGATTTACCCCCCTATATATAAGGACGTAAAACAGAGAGAAATTTGCCTACCTCTAGTAAAAATATTTTCCGCCCTTTCTTGTTGACCCGTTTTCTCTCTTCAGCCTGGCATTGTGACCTACACGGTTAACTGTGAGGCTACGCCATTTTCGCCCAATCCCCCTGTTTCGAGGTCTCACTGAAATTAACCAGAGCTTTGATAATCACGAACTCAACGTCATTCCCCTTGATGTTTGTTGGGTTTTACACATACATCTGGTCTCAAAATAATTCCTATTGACAAAATCTCAATTTAGATATAGTCTAAACAGCGATGTCGAGATTGGATCAGAGAGATGTAGAAAGCATGGTGGTCGAGTCCCACCGGTTGAAGATGACCCCGCAGCGTCGGGCCATCGTCGATTATCTACAATCTGCGACTCATCACCCGACGGCTGATGAGGTGCTGAAGGCTGTCAATGAGAAGTTCCCGATGACCTCCCGTGCGACTGTCTACAACACGCTTAATTGGTTGAAGGGAGCTGGGATGGTAAGGGAAGTGTATGAAGGCGGGCACGTTCGCTTCGATCCCAACACTTCCAATCACCATCACTTTATCTGCCGTCGTTGCGGTAGAGTCGAGGATATTGAGTATGAACTGATAGGCAATTGTCAATTTGACCTTCTCCCGGGAAATCAGAAGGTTGATATCTACGAAATTATCCTGCGGGGCGTCTGTGCTCCTTGCCAGACAATTAACAAGCAGTGATTCGTTCACTGTAAATTTTTTGTTTATTAACTTAGACGCTGTCTAAAACTAGAAATTATTTAACTTGAGGAGAGATACTGAATGCTGACTATTGGAGACAAGTTTCCGAGTTTCAGGCTCAAGGCTGCAGTTAGTTTGGAGAAGGGGAAAGAGTTTGGAGAGATCGCAAATGACACGTATCGGGGCAAATGGCAGGTGATCTTTTTCTGGCCGATGGACTTCACATTCATCTGCCCGACTGAGATCGCGGAGTTTGGCAAGCGCAACAAGGATTTTGTCGATCGCGAAGCGCAGGTCCTGGGTGTGAGCACAGACACGCATTTCGTTCATCTGGCGTGGCGAAATAATCACTCTGACCTGAAAAATCTGCCCTACCCGATGTTGGCAGACACGAAGCGTGAGCTTTCTGAAGCATTGGGCATTCTCCACAAAGAAGATGGCGTGGCGTTGCGTGCGACTTTCATCGTCGATCCGGACGGCATCATCCGTTGGGTGACGGTCAATGATCTTTCGGTCGGCCGCAATGTCGATGAGACGTTGCGTGTGCTCGATGCTTTACAGACCGATGAGCTCTGCCCGTGCAACTGGCAGAAGGGCGAGACGACTCTCGGGAAAGCTGCTTAGTCGTGACCTACTGCGAATCACGCAGATGAATCAATGATTAATCTTCTCGTGATCTGCGTGATTCGCGGAATATTCTTATAAGTTGAGAGGCATCAATAATTCATGAGTGAAATCGAGAAACTTAGAGATTTATTACCCGAAGCAGCTAAAGACATCAGGCTGAATTTACAGACGGTTTTTCAATCAACAAGTCTGACACCGGTCCAGGTCTGGGGGGCGGCTTTGGCTTCTGCCATCACATCCCGTAACCAAATGCTTGTTCGGGCTGTCTTACATGATGCGGAGGGCAAAGTTGATGTGAGCGTCATTGAGGATGCTAAAGCCGCTGCGGCGCTGATGGCGATGAACAACGTCTACTATCGGTTCCGCCACCTGATTGGCAAAGAGAGTTATTCGTCGAAGCCTGCGCGTTTGCGTATGAACTGGATCGCAAAACCGCAGGGCAGCAAGACCGACTTCGAGCTTTTCTGTCTGGCGGTCAGCGCGATCAACGGTTGTGAGATGTGCATTGGTTCTCACGAGCAGGTCGTGGTTGATAGCGGCATTACTGAAGACCAGGTTCATGACGTGATTCGCATCGCTGCGACGATCAATGCCGCGGCAGTGTCGGTTGAAATGAGCAGTTTCGGCGAGCGGATGTTAGAAGTCACTGCCTAAAGGAAAAGACGTGGAGCCTGAATCAGGTTCGCTCTGCGTCATTTGCAGTCTTCGCAGGCATTTTTGTCAGATTTTTTGAAAGGAGGAAGAACAATGAAAGTGCCATCAGATGTTCAAAAGGTCGTCAAGGCGTTGCCCGAGGACAAGCGAAAAAAGGTCGAGGCGATTGTGCGTCGTCACATTGATGCGTGCCACAGGATGGGTGTAGATGTTGAATACCTCGATCGCGTTTGGATAGAGGCAATAGAATCCGTGGAGATCGAAGAGAAATTTCCTGAGCTGGTCGAAACCCAGCAATGGCCGGACGCAGAGCCGGCACGGCGTTACGAAGTCTACGAGCCCCCAAGGGCCGAGTGGTGATGCTTTTTATTTTGATATAGCCGCGTGGTGATCGCCAATCAAATGGTGAATCATCACGCGGCTATTTCATATCTCCGAGAAGATGCTGAGCCAGTGTGACGGCAACAATTGCCGCAGTTTCCGTTCTCAGAATTCGCGATCCGAGATGAATAGTGATGAATCCATGTCTCTCAGCTGTGTTCATCTCATTGTCACTCCATCCGCCTTCCGAAGCCACAGACAAGCTTAATTCGCTGATTGATCCCAGGCCCGATGCGACATCACGCAAACTGCGACCGCCCCGCTCTGAGAAGATCAGATTGGTTCCTCTCGCCTCGTTTTGACAAAAATCTTCGAAGCTCATCGGCTCGGAAATCCCAACCAGTTTTCGCCTGCCACACTGCTTCAAAGCCTCGAGGGCGATTCGCCGCCAGCGCTGCCAACGTTTCCCGGTGCGGTCTTCAGCGCGGCGCAGATCGCTGTGATCAGTGATGAGCGGGACGATGCGCGTCACACCGAGCTCGGTCGCCTTCTGAATGACCCAGTCGAATTTGTCGCCCTTGATGAGGGCCTGCGCGAGTGTCAGGTTGAGCGGTGATTCGACGATGTCATCGAGATGTCGTATGAGTTTCAATTCAACCTCACGCTTGCCGACCTTCGAGACTTCGCACTCCCACTCGCTTCCTTCGCCGTCAATAACAAAAACGTGTGCCCCCTCGCTCAGGCGCAGTACGCGCGAAAGATGATGTGATTCATCGGCGTCCAAGACGATAGTCGATTGGTTGAGTTGTGAGGGTTGTGCGTAGAAGCGGTGGCGTTGCATTGGGAAATTTCAAGTTTTTCTGAATACACCGGGAAATAGTGGATGAACCACGGATTCACACGGATGCGACGGAGATCCACGGATCAAATCCGCGTTTATCCGTCGCATCCGTGTGAATCCGTGGTTCATATGTCCCAATCTTCATGTGGCTTGATTCAGGTCTGTGATCGCAGAGCGGAGGTCACCCACTCACCATCAGGTTTTTCTTCGATAACCTCGAATTTTTGCCCTTCGAGCGCCGCGCGCACTTCATCTCTCTGCTCGCGCAAGATGCCAGATGTGATGAGTATCCCCTGCGGTTTGACGACCTCAGGAAAATCGGCGGCGAGCGGGATAATCACATCTGCAGTCAAATTTGCAAGCACAAGATCGAACTCCTGGCCTCGAAACGAAGCGAGCTTATTGACTTCGAGCTCGATCTCGTCAGCGACACCATTGATAGTAGCATTCTCTTCGGCCACGGTGATCGCTTCAGGATCAACGTCGATGCCGACGACGCGTGAGCCGGGAGCAAGCTTGATGGCGGCAATGGCAAGAATGCCCGTGCCCGTACCAAGATCCAGCAGTGAACCGTTGCGCCAATATTTTTCGAGCATCTCGAGACAACCACGCGTAGTCTCATGCGTGCCGGTTCCAAAAGCCAGTCCGGGATCGATCTGAATCACAACGCGGTCGGTATTTTTCGCCTGATCAAGCTTCCACGATGGAGCGATGAGCAATCGTTTACCTATTTCAATCGGCTCGTAGCCTTTTTTCCACTCGGAAAGCCAATCCTGATCGGCAATGGTCAGGCCCTTTACTCCTTGTAGCGCGGCCGGGGGAAGACCGATCAGATTCAATCCGCGGACGATCTGTTCGCGCATTTTTTCAATATCCGGCGCTGATTCGAAGTAGGCGCGCAGCGTGATGAAATCGGACGAGTCCTCTGAAACTTCTATTCCGGTCGTGCCAAAAGCCCAGAGCTGTGTTGTGGCCGCAGTTTCTGCGACACGGGCGATTTCGACCTCGACTGCATGCCAGACCTTTGAAATCATAGAAAGTCAAAAGAGAAATCAAAAGGCAAAAGGCGAAATGAAGAAATCAAAAGGCAAAAGGCAAAAGGCAAAAATAAAGACGCAAATTCCGGCCATTTGATTTTTGATTTCGTGAGAACTTTCTTCTTTATTTTTGCCTTTTGCCTTTTGCCTTTTGATTTCTTCATTTCGCCTTTTGATTTCTCTCATCTCTCCTCGATACCGAGATCATCCAAAGTGCGCGGATCGTTGCGCCAGTCTTCCTGCACACGAACGAACAGATGTAAACGCACGTGACGGCCAAGAAGCTTTTCAATCTCTCGCCTGGACCTGATGCCTATCTCTTTCAACATCTGACCGCCCCTGCCGATGATGATCGGCTTCTGCGATTCGCGCTCGACGTAGATCACACAATGGATCTCGATCGCGTCTTCAACCTCCTGCCAGCTTTCGGTCTTGACCGCAGTTGCGAAGGGCAGCTCCTCCCTTGTTCGTTCCAGGATCTGTTCGCGAACGAACTCGGCGACGAGATTGCGTTCGATCTGATCGGTGAACTGATCCGCATCGTAAAGCCGTTCGCCTGCAGGGAGGTATTCAAGCAATTTGGTAATCAGCAGTTCGTGATTGAAACCGGTGCTTGCGGAGAGCGGGATGATTTCAGCAAAATTGTACTCTTTGTCGTACTGCTCGATCAGCGGCAGAAGAAGCGATTTGTCTTTCAGCAAGTCGATCTTATTGAGAAGCAGGAGAGTCGTTTTCGCGGCCTGCTTGACCAGATCGAGAGTAAAGCGGTCGCCCGCGCCTGAGGACGTCATCACATCGCGCATTAACAAAACGATGTCGACTTGAGCCAGCGCAGCGGCGACCAGCCCCATCATTCGCCGATTGAGTACATAACCGGGTTTGTGAATACCTGGTGTATCGAGGAAGATGATCTGGCCTTCGGGGCGTGTCAGTATGCCTTGAATGCGTGTCCGTGTGGTTTGAGGCTTGGAGGAGACAGCGGCGATGTGTTCGCCGACGAGCGCGTTGAGCAGGGTTGATTTTCCCGAATTGGGACGGCCGATGAGCGCGGCAAAGCCGGATTTGTGATGAGGGGCGCTCATTCTAAGACTTGCTACTCCTCTTGTTCTCCGCGCGCGCGACGGCGGAAGTCTCAAGCGGTTTCTCTTCTTCGCTTCGCGCTTGGGCCAGTCTCCGAACTCTTACACGGGAGACGCGTCGCTCGTCTGCCTCGATCACTTCGAACTTCAAGCCTCTAAACTCAATGCTCTCTCCGGCGCCGGGGAAGTGGCCGAGTTGATTGATCACCAGCCCTGCGACCGTCGTGAAGTCATCGGCTGCCAGCTCGAGATTGAAGCGTCGTTCGATCTTTCCGACCTCGACCTGACCGCGCACGATGCACGCGTCATCATTCTCGTCGACGATGTCCGCCTCGGTCTCCTGCGGTTCAGGTTCGTCTTCGTCTTCGATTTCGCCGACGATCTCCTCGATCAGATCTTCGATTGTGACGAGACCGGCCAATCCCCCATATTCATCGATCACGATCGCCATGGGCGTTTTAGCCTTCTGCATCTCGGGCAAGAGCTCGTCGATCGGTTTTGTCTCGGGGATGAAATAGGTCGGGCGCGCGGTCTCGATGGCTCTGCGATCGATCTCACCGCTCTTCCAATAATTGAGCAGATCTCGCACGTAAATTACGCCTTCGATGTTGTCAATTTGATCGCGATAGACAGGCAGTCGCGAATACTTCGATTCGATCATCAGGTCACGCACCTGCTCGAGCATGGTGTTAGCCTCAACCGCAATGATATTGGTGCGCGGCGTCATCACTTCGCCGACGGTGCGATCGCCGAAGCGGATGATGGACTGGATCATCTCGCCTTCATTCTCTTCAATTATGCCCTCTTCTTCGCCGACATCGAGAAAAGCCTGCAGCTCATTGTCGTCAACATCATCACCCTCCTCCTCTCTGGTTTCGGTTCTCGGTTCGGGCTCGCGTTGCAACCCTCGCAGCGAGCGATAGATCGGATGCGCGATTACGCCGAGCAGTGGCCAGAGGATTCGCAGAGGGATTCGCAGCCTGAGCAGAGTGCGGGTTGGATCGTTTTGTGTGACGATCAGCGGCACGATCTGCCGAAAGATGATCACTGTCAGGATCATAATGCCGAAGGCGATCCAAAGAAAATGTTGCGGATAGATTTTATGCGCGATCGAGCTGAGCAGGATCGCGATCGAGGCGATTGAGAGGTGAATGCCAAAAGTCAGAGTAAACCTGAGCTGGTGGTGATGATCGAGGATCGATCGCCAGAAACCTGCGTGCGGCGAACCTTCTCTCTCGCTCGCGAGCAGTCGCAACGAGACGTCGCTCAGTTCATCAAGTGCGCTCTTGGCTGTAGCAACAATGACCAGCACCAGGACGAAGATGCCGGTCAATGCTATTTCGGATTCCATGGTGTGTCAGTTTTCTGCAGCGAATACGAAACAAACGAAAATAACGAAACAGACGAAAAGATTTAAGCTTTTCGTCTGTTTCGTTATTTTCGTCTGTTTCGTATTCGCTGCCTGGTCTTACTCATACGGAGCAATTCCTTCCTCAATTTCCTTTCAAGCTTCATCATCTCACCGTTGTCGGTCTCGTGATCGTAACCGGCAAGATGCAGCGCGCCGTGGATGACCAGATGCGCGATTTCACGGTCGTATGTCAAACCAAGTTCGCGCGCATAAGCTTCCGCGGTCTCCACTGAAATCACGACATCGCCAAGATGATTTGCTTCAGCTTCCGGCTCTGAGAAGTTCATGCTCTCGTGATAGGCGAATGAAAGCACATCAGTCGGTTGATCGATTCCGCGATAGTCACGGTTCAATTCTCGCATCATCCGATCGCGAATGAAAATGATCGTCAGCGTCCAATCTTCGCGCCCGATGCGGTCGAGCACAGCCCGTGACAACTGCGCGACTGAGTTTCGATCGATGTTTTGCAATCGCTGGCGGTTGATTACCTCGATCATTCTTTGAGGCGCTTCTTTCTCTGCTCCCCTAGAGGTTGATCTTGCGATTGTGCTCATCGTAAGCCTTGATGATCATCTGAACCAGTTGATGGCGGACGACGTCTCGCTCGTCAAAATGAACGAAGACGATCCCATCAATCCCGCTAACGACCCGTTGCGCCTCGACCAGTCCGGACTTGCGCCCCGAAGGCAGATCGATTTGTGTCACGTCGCCCGTAATCACGGCTTTCGAGCCAAAGCCAATGCGCGTCAGGAACATCTTCATCTGTTCTGACGTGGTGTTTTGCGCTTCGTCGAGAATGATGAATGCATCCGACAATGTCCTGCCTCGCATGAAAGCCAGAGGCGCGACTTCGATCACGCGCTTTTCAAGGAACTTTGTCACGCGCTCGTAATCCAGGAGGTCGAAGAGCGCATCATAAAGCGGCCGCAGATAGGGATCGACTTTGTCCTGCAGATCGCCCGGCAGAAAACCGAGCTTCTCTCCGGCTTCAACCGCCGGACGCGCCAGGACAATGCGATTGACGCGCTTTGACATCAGAAACTGCACAGCCATCGCCACGGCGAGGAATGTCTTTCCCGTGCCGGCGGGTCCTATCCCGAAAACAATGTCGTCGTTTTCGATGGCTTCGATATAACGCTTCTGATTCGGACCGCGGGCAGAGACTTGTTTGCGGCCGGACGGATTGATCCGCTTCTGTTCTGTCAACAATTCGCGCAGAGACGAGGTACGGTCATCGGCGATCTGCTTAAATGCATTTCGCAGTTCGGTTGCCGACGGCATGCGACCTTCGTTGAAGAGTTGACCATAATCCTTCAGGATGCGCTCGATGATTGCAACATCGGCTTCATCTCCTTCAACAATCAATTCCCCGCCTCGCCCACCCACGCGCACGCTCAAGAGCGATTCCAGATACTTGATGTTCTGATCGTATGGGCCGAATAATGCCTCCAGCCCTCGTTCCGGCAATGTGATCTTCAAACTTCTCAGAGGTTTTTCTTCTCCTCAGTAAAAGATGCTAGATGCTAGATGCTAGATGAGCATCCTAACATCTAGCATCTAGCATCTAGCATCTAGCATCCAGCATCTAGCATCTAGCAAACGACAATCTACTTCACGGACTGGAGGGTGTCAACGGGACACTCAACTGATCCGTCACTGATTAGACGATGTATGATCGTGGATGATCTTCCAACCGTTCTTGAAACGCCGGAAGGCCAGCGTATAGAGGCCGCCAAGCTCCTTGCCGCCGGACATCTGCAGACCCCAGCGACCCCGTACCAGAGCAGTACTCTCGCTCAGCGGCTGGATATCCAGCTCTGTGAAAGCGAGTTTACCCATCTCTTTGCCTTCAGCCTGGTATGTTTTACGGTAGCGTTCGAGCGTTGCATCCCAGCCTGAAAGCTTGCGGCCACCGGAATAGAAACTCAGCATTGACGAGCGCCAGTAGCCATCCATAAATTCTTCCAGCTTTCCCGCGTTCCAGGCCGCCACCTGAGCATCGAGCACTGCGCGGATTTCAGATTCGGCAGTCGGGGGTTTAATCGTTTTAACCGGCCTGGCATTCTGTCCGGCACGGTTTTCGGACGCAGTTTGAGCCAGCGCCGATGTGACCGCTAAGGCCATGCAGGAGAAAACCAGTATCGTTCGATATGTTTTTTTCATCAAAATTTCCTCACCTCTCTCAGATTGCTAGTCCAAACGTATTTTATGCTGAGCGCCTTCGGCTGCTATAATTGGGGGGCTATGCCGGACAATTACTTCTATAATGCCGATAATGAGCCGGGCCATTCCAGGAGACCTTCTCATCGAAGATCACCCAATAAGCTAACAGAGATGGGAGCGTGGATGGAAGGGTTCTTCCGAAATTCTGAGCGTACTGCGCTCCTCGTGCTCTCGATGATTGCTGGCTCATTGACCGGGTTGGTCTTGGCCAATCAAGCCACTTTCACCAGCTTTGCCGAAGAGGTTGATGCCCTGGCCGATTACAAGCCGGATGAGATCACTTATGTCTATGCCGACGATGGCAAGACGGTGATTGGCGAGTTGGCGCTCGAACGCCGCATTCCCATCGAATACAAAGATATTCCCCAAAAGTTGAAAGAGGCCATCCTCGCCATCGAAGATACACGGTTCTACGAGCACCTCGGCATTGATCCGATGCGGATTATCGGTGCAGCATACCAGAACCTGGTTACTAAGCGCCGGGCGCAGGGGGCTTCAACGCTGACACAACAACTCGCGCGCGATATTTTCTCTCTTGGCCGCGAGAAGACCTACACCCGCAAGGTCAAGGAGATTATGTACGCCTTGCAGATCGAGCGTGTCTACACCAAAGAGCAGATTATGACGCTCTACTGCAATCAGATCTTCCTCGGTGGTGGAGCATATGGCTTTGAGGCTGCGGCGAACTACTATTTCAGCAAGCATCTCAATCAACTTGACCTGGATCAGTACGCGCTGCTCGCTGCGATACCCAAAGGGCCACACCAGTTTTCGCCGATTCATCGCGCGAGACAGGCGAAAGAGAGGCGCAACCTGGTCCTGCAGTCAATGGTCGATGCGGGGTACATTGCGCAGGGGGAATGTGACGAGGCAAAAGCCAAACCGATCGTCCTCAATCTTGACGACCAGCGCGGCAAAACTGATAGGTCACCTTATGCCTATTTCCTCGAGGAGGTTCGCCAGGAATTACAGAAGATCATGGTCGAGAAGCATTCATCGGATGCGATGGATGTCTACCGGGAAGGGCTGAGTGTATACACCACGCTCGACGCTGAAGCCCAGCAATGGGCTGTTGATGCGGTTCACAACGGTGCGCGGATGTATGAACGCCGTCACGGCTGGAGGGTCAAGTTCGATAACGTCATCCAAAAAGAGGGCGCTTCAATCGAAAGCTATCAACATCCTTCGTGGATTGCCGTGCCCCAGGTAGGCGACATCATCACCGGCATGATCAAAGATGTGAATGACCGTGGGACGCAGGTTTCGTTCAGTCCTTACTCCGCGATAATCAAAGCTGAACACACAAGTGTGCTTGATAAATCTCCATCGAAGATCTTCAAGCGCGGCGACCTCGCCCAGTTCAGAGTTGAAGCAGTTGATCATCAAAAGAAAAGCTTAACCGTCACACTCGATCCCGAGCCGGACGTGCAGGCAGCGCTCATCTTGCTCGATGTGAAGACTGGCGAGATCAAGGCCATGGTTGGCGGATATAATTTCGCGACGAGCAAATTCAATCACGCCACCCAGGCGAACCGTCAGACAGGCTCTGCCTTCAAGCCTTTCATCTATGCCGCTGCGCTCGAGCAGGGTCTGAGGCCTGACGACATACTTGATGATTCTCCATTCCAGCGAGGAAGTTGGCAGCCGCATAACTACGACAACACATTTATGGGTGCGATCTCTCTGCGCCAGGCATTGGCCTTATCGCGCAACATACCGGCAGTCCGATTGCTTGACGAGATCGGAGTCGGGAATGCCGGAGATCTGGTCAAGCGACTGAGATTGCCAAACGCGATGGCTCCTTATCTTCCTTCAGCTCTGGGGGCAACTGAAGAGCCACTGCTGGCTATGGTTTCAGCCTACGCGGCGTTCCCCAACAGCGGCGTGCGAATAGAGCCATACCGAATCCGCCGCGTCGTTAACCGCTACGGCGTTGTGTTGGATGAGGCAGAGCCAAAGTCATGGAAAGCCCTTTCTAATTACGTTTCAGCACAGATGGTTGAGATGATGCGCGGTGTCGTACAGGGTGGAACAGCGAAGGCTGCAGTCAGTCAGGGGCATCCGCTTGCCGCCAAAACGGGGACAGTCGACGACTTCACCGATGCCTGGTTCATCGGTTATACGCCGACCGTGGCTTGTGGGGTATGGATCGGATATAGCGATCGGAAACGATCGCTCGGTAAAAGCGAATCGGGCGCCACCGCTGCTTTGCCCTTCTGGAATGAGTTTATGAACAAGTATTTGAAGGACAAGCCGAAAGGGAAGTTCCCACCGATCCCGGATCTTCCGGAAGAGTTAAAGCCTATCATTGCGCAGCGCGCACAGAAGCACGCCGCAGAACTCGCGCGTATTGCGGAGCGAAGTGGAGAGATTCTCCCCGGTTCTTCTGATGTTCCCAATCTCGACCCACTTTCCGGAAGCAAATCTTCGCAGGAGAATACGACGCCTGCCAGCAATCGCTCCGCGCCACCTCCCACAACGGACGAACCCGCTCCGACGGTGAGGATAGAGAACCCCAAGATTCTCAGGCCGCCGGTTGAAGCGAAGCCCACAAAGCAGGAAGAAACAAGTCCAGTCAGAAAAGGAAAGAAAGGGAAGGCGGATGATCCGTGATAGAGAGACTGGGAGACGGGGGGACTGGGAGACGGGGCGATGGGAGAATTTGTCATTTGTCATTTGTCATTTGTCATTTGTCTTCTCAAAGCACGCGGTTCGATCAATGACAAATGTCAAATGTTAAATATCAAATGAAAAATGAAAAATGAAAAATGACAAACTCTCCCCTCGCCCCGTCTCCCAGTCCCCCCGTCTCCCAGTCTCTCTTTCAGTATTCATCATTAAACTTATATCCCACTCCCCAAACCGTTAAAACTAATTTTGGTTGATCCGCGTTTTCCTCGATCTTCGCTCTCAGTCGATTGATGTGCGAGTCTATCGTTCGGTCATAACCGCTGTAGGTGTAATCCCAAATGTTTTCCAGAAGATACTTGCGTGAGTAGACGCGGCCTGGATGGGAAGCGAAAAGAGAGAGCAGTTCGAACTCCTTCGGAGTCAGGTCTATCACTCGCCCGGCGATAGTCACTTCTCGTCGCGCAGGATCGATCCGTAAATTGCCGCGCAATATAGTGGCCTGATTGGGATCGTCCACATCGTTACTCCTGGCGCGGATGCGGCGTAGGACGCTCTTGACTCGGGCTTCGAGTTCGCGGAGGCTGAATGGCTTGGTCATATAATCATCTGCGCCCAGTTCCAATCCCAACACTTTATCGACCACATCGTCCTTCGCTGTCAGCATAATGATCGGTAACGCCGGGGAGCGTTCACGAACCTGGCGGCAGACGCTCAGTCCATCGAGCTTTGGCAACATCAAATCGAGAATCATCACCGTCGGCCGGTCCATGATCGCCATCCGTGCGCCGCTCTCACCATCACTCGCAGCAATGACTTCATAACCGGCGTGCCGAAAGTAATCACTAATCATTCGTTGGATGGCAGGGTCATCTTCGACGATCAATAACTTTTCATTCGTTGTCGTTGAACTATTTATTTTGCTCACGGATTCATCCGGTTGCAGTTCGCAGCTGTTTAACCGGAAGGCTGCGAACTGCGAACTGCGAACTATGTTGTGACTCAAGTTGACACCATCATCATACGTTGCTGGGTCGAGATGGATCAAGCAATAATCTTTTTTCGAATCCCACAGCTTTTTTTGAAACTCGGCTTGACAAAGACATAACGCGCGCAAATAATGCCTCCCCGCTCCTCGATGTATTCACATCTATGGTTAACATCCAGAGGCTGATTCTCAACTACTAGCGAAGGTGGGCAGCTTCACTCCTAGGCTCGCTCAGCGGCGTGGTTCTCGAGAAAGGGAAGACCTTTGTGTCTCTGAACACTGGTTCAAATGTCGTTTCGGCAGATTCCTGCAAGAGCTCACTAATACCGGGTTTGGAATTTTTGCGGAGCGGCAAAGTTAGGGATCTATACGTTGTAGATGAAGATCGGCTCTTGATAGTCGCATCCGATCGCATCTCCGCATTCGATTGTGTATTACCGAATGCAATCCCACACAAAGGGCAAGTGCTCACTCAGATCTCAGAATTCTGGTTCGGCCGTTTTTCACACATTGTCCCGAATCACTTGATCACGGCAGATTTAAGCGAATTCCCGGATGAGTTGATCAAGAGAATTTCGCCGGCTTCGGGGGATTCTCGTGCTCCACTTGCTCGCATGATGGGACGCTCTATGCTCGTGCGTCGAGCTGAAGTAATTCCTTTTGAATGTGTGGTACGCGGTTATCTATCCGGCTCCGGTTGGAAAGAATATCAACAGACAGGTGCGATTTGCGGGCACCAATTGCCGGTTGGCCTACTTGAGTCGGAAAGGCTTCCAGAACCGATCTTTACTCCGGCGACGAAAGCCGAAGAAGGACACGACATCAACATCTCAATTGCAGAGATGTCGCGCATTCAGGGTGATGATCTGACAAAAGAGCTTGAGGCGATCAGCCTGAGGCTCTATCGCGAGGCCGCGGCTTACGCCGAGACGCGCGGGATCATAATCTGCGACACCAAGTTTGAGTTCGGGATGAGAGATGGTGAATTAACCATAGTTGACGAAATGCTGACCCCCGATTCGTCGCGCTTCTGGTCGCGGGAAGCCTATGCACCGGGCAATCCCCAACCATCGTTCGATAAGCAGTTTGTGCGCGATTACCTAGAGACACTTGACTGGGATAAACGTCCTCCTGCGCCGCCGCTCCCCCCAGAAGTTGTGGGGGCGACGAGCGCCAAATATCTGGAAGCCTACCGCCTAATCACCGGTCAGGATCTGAAATTTATTTAGTGAATCTCGTATTAGTGAGTCCACGGAAGTTTCAGAGGAAGGGTTTCAGATTGACAGTTGCCTGGTCATCGTCCGGCCGTATTGAATTAATTGTAATCATTGATTTGGAAAATTGCCTGGGGCGATAGCCTGCTTCTGCCGCCCATCCTTATCAAAATCAAGAGGGAGTATCCCCGTCTCATCTCTTTGAATTTCGGCGGAGCTGTGTTTATCGCTTGAGGGTTGTAAGGAGGCTGTGCGTTGGCCTATGAAAGTGGAACTTGAAGCTCTAGTCGAGGAGATGATTACCCATGGAATTCTTTTTGAAGAAGCAGTGAAGGAATTCGAGAAGAGATTCATCCTCAGGGTGGTCAGTCGGAACCGCAATAATCTCTGCAAAGCTGCAGGTGAACTTGGAATCCACCGCAACACGCTCAGCAAACGCTTGCAGGAATACGAAAAAGGATTGAGTAAGATTATTCACACTAACGGGCATAAGCGTCGTCTGGTCGCCCCTCGCCGCAAGGCGAGGAAATAATCCTGGTGGGTGAGTTTAATTCGTGCGCCACTCCGGCAAAGTCCAGGAGAGAATGTTCCAAGTTCGGAACATTCTCTCCTAACTTTACCAAAACCGAGTCCAACCATTTTAGTTATTGACAGCCTATCACTTCCTAAATATACTTAGCACTCCCACGCAGAGAGTGCTAATAACACTCAATCTGATAATGGTATAAGCACAAAATTTGAGTATCCATTGCTCAAGGAGATCTGCGTTTGGGAGGACAAAGTATCTATTTTTAATAACATAGTGAAAGGAGTATTCGGATATGGCAACAACGATTCGTCCGTTAAATGACCGCATTATCGTGCGCCGTTTAGAGGACCAGGAGCCGATGCGTGGGGGGTTATACATCCCGGACACGGCGAAGGAGAAACCGCAGGAGGGCAAAGTGATTGCGGTTGGGAACGGCAAGCTGCTCGAGAATGGCACTCGGATATCAATCGACATCAAAGCCGGAGACCGAGTTCTGTTCGGGAAATATGCCGGTACGGAAGTCAAGCTTGATGGCGAAGAGTATCTGATCCTGCGAGAGGATGATGTTCTGGGAGTGATTGAGGAAGCCGCCAAGGGCAAAGGCACGAGGTAAGTTTCCTAACAACTGATAAATAATGAGATTTATCGGGAGGAATTGAAAAATTATGGCTAAGCAAGTTATTCACGGCGAAGATTCACGTCAGGCGATTTTGCGTGGCATCAATCAACTCGCCGACGCTGTTGCGATTACGCTCGGCCCCAAGGGGCGCAACGTTGTCATTGATAAGAAGTTCGGCTCGCCGACTATCACCAAGGATGGTGTCACCGTCGCCAAAGAGATCGAGCTAAAAGAGCCGCTTGAGAACATGGGAGCGCAGATGGTTCGTGAGGTAGCTTCGAAGACCTCAGATGTCGCCGGTGACGGCACGACCACTGCGACCGTACTGGCGCGTCAGATCTTCAAGGAAGGCGTCAAGACCGTCGCGGCTGGCGCCAACCCGATGGCCCTCAAGCGTGGTATCGAGAAGGCCGTCGAGAGAGCTGTTGCGGCGATCAGGGACCAGGCCAAGCCGGTGAAGGGCGACGCCATCGCTCAAGTCGGCACGGTCTCGGCCAACGGTGATACGACAATCGGCGGGATCATCGCCGAAGCGATGAAGAAGGTAGGAAAGGACGGCGTCATCACCGTCGAAGAGTCCAAGTCGCTCGATACGCTACTCGAAGTGGTCGAAGGTATGCAGTTTGATCGCGGCTACCTGTCGCCCTACTTTGTGACCGATCCGGAGCGGATGGAGGCGACACTGGAGAACGCTATGATCCTTCTGCACGAGAAAAAGATCAGCTCGATGAAGGATCTGCTTCCGTTGCTCGAGCAGGTGGCCAAGATGGGCAAGCCTCTCCTGATCGTTGCCGAAGACGTTGAGGGCGAAGCGCTCGCAACACTGGTCGTCAACAAACTGCGTGGCACATTGCAGGTTTGCGCTGTCAAGGCTCCAGGCTTCGGTGACCGCCGCAAGGCCATGCTCGAAGACATAGGGATCCTCACGGGTGGCAAAGTCATCAGTGAAGATCTGGGAATCAAGCTTGAGAACGTCAAGCTCGATGACCTCGGCAAGGCCAAGAAGATTACGGTGGATAAGGACAATACCACTATCGTTGAGGGCGCCGGCAAACATGCTGACATTCAGGGGCGCGTCGCGACTATCCGCCGGCAGATAGAAGAGACTACATCCGACTACGATCGCGAGAAGTTGCAGGAGCGCCTGGCCAAGCTCGTCGGTGGCGTTGCGGTGATCAAGGTCGGGGCTGCAACCGAGACCGAGTTGAAGGAGAAAAAGGCTCGCGTCGAGGACGCCATGCACGCAACCCGCGCTGCGGTCGAAGAGGGCATAGTGGCGGGCGGTGGTGTCACGCTTGTCCGCGCTGCTCGTACGCTCGACAGCCTCAAGCTCAGCGATGAAGACGAGATGATCGGGGTCAATATCGTCAAACGCGCTCTCGAGGAGCCCCTCCGCAAGATTGCGGAGAACGCCGGCAAGGAGGGCGCAGTAATCGTCGAGAAGGTCAAAGCCGATAAGAATGAAAACATGGGTTTCAACGCCGAGACCGAAGAGTTTGAGGACCTGGTCAAGGCCGGCGTGATTGATCCGGCGAAAGTCGCTCGCACTGCTTTGCAGAATGCAGCCTCGATCGCTGCACTCATGCTCACAACCGAGGCTCTGATCTCGGAGCTGCCCGAAGAGAGGAAGGCTCCCGCAGGCCCTCCGGGTGGTGGCGGCATGGGTGACTTTTAAAATAGTCTTGCAGCTGCAAAAGCTCGGACAACCTGGAATGGCGGTGGCGTCAGAGGCGTCATCGCCATTTTTATTTCGTGATGAGAGGAAGAGAGAATACGGAACAAACGAAAAATAGTTTTCAGTTTTCAGTTTTCAGTTGTAATTACTCAGCCCGGTGAACCGGGCTGAGTAATTACAACTGAAAACTGAAAACTGAAAGGGGATAAATGGGCTTAATGATCCGAAAAAATGGATAAAAATCCAATGTTTCAGAGACCAATTTACCGATTATTCTCAAGCTCGCGGAGCTAAACCCTTGTGGCTGAGTATCTAAACGGTATGTTGGTCGACCGGAAATTTGCGGCATTAAAGTTGCACTTCTCACATATGTCATTATCAAGCGCAAATCTGAAATGCCGCTTCTTTGAGTTTATTAGTTTGAAATCGAAATAACATCTTCCTTGGTCTTATTGAGTTTTCATCCCAGCAAAGCCCTCGGCGCGGTGGGGTTCGCGAGAACCTCACCGCATTTTTTTGATTGAGGCGTTTGCTCAGGTAAAAGATGTTATTTCTCTTAACTAAAATTCATTTTTCCGCTTGACAGCAAAATACGTGTTAAGTAGTATGCGCGCCGTATCTATCACCGCGCCCTCGTCTGGCGCATCCCAATGCACAATAAGAAATAGAAGTGAGTAATAGTTGTATCGTCGTGTTTATCCCCAACTTCTTCAGAGTCGAGGCCGTGATCGAAGCTGGCGTTTGAGTGCTCAGCTTTGGACACGGCTCTTACTTTGAGGCGTACCCAGGCATCAGCCTCACCCCTGAAGCTTGGCCAGGAGCTTATGCAATAGGTCAGGTTGCTTGTGTTGAGTACTGTGTGAGCGGGACGTTAGCTTAACCCGACGGGCTGTTTAAGAGCTCGTTTTTCCGTAAACCCAGGAGGTAGTTGTCACCATGGCAGAGAAGAAACAAGGTAAAGTTAAATGGTTCAATAACGCAAAAGGTTATGGCTTTATTGAGCAGCCCGAGGGCGGTGGCGATGTTTTCGTTCACTACTCAGCTATTCAAGGCCAGGGCTTCAAGACACTTGACGAAGGCCAAATGGTCGAGTTCGAGTTGGTTCAAGGGCCGAAAGGTCAGCAGGCTGAGAAAGTGATCAAGCTCCAATAGCACCTCATTTTCCCAACTTCCCTCAAGACTGATGCCTTGCTCGCGGCAACAAGCTTGCCGCAGGGTGGGGCATTTTTTATTGCGGATTGCTTATCTTGTCATATGGCACGCCCCTGGCGTGCCATATGACAAGATCCACAATCCGTAGTCGGCAATTTGACAACCTTACAGACGCTTAAATAAACTGGACGTTCAATTGTTTTGCTAAATTACAGGCTTGACCCGGATGCTGAAGTTATACAACACACTGACAAATCAACTCGAAGAGTTCCGGCCGCTTAACCCGCCCGAAGTGCGGATGTACGTCTGCGGCCCGACTGTTTACGACTATGCGCACATCGGCAATTTCCGCACATTTCTTTTTGCCGACCTGCTCCGGCGATATCTCAAATATAGAGGATACCGGCTTCACCATGTCATGAACATCACCGATGTTGACGACAAGACCATCCTCCGCGCAGTCGATCAGAAGAAAACGTTGCGGGAATACACTGACCAATACATTCAATTCTTCTTTGAGGATTTCGACGATCTCGGCCTCGAGCGCCCTGAAGAGATTTTGCGTGCGACTGATCATCTTCCCGAGATGGTTGATTTGATTAAACAGCTCGGCGCAAACGGCCATACGTACTTGGCCGATGGATCGACCTATTACCGCATCACAAGCTTTAAAGAGTATGGTCGGTTGTCGAAGATGAACTTTGATGGCAACATTGCCGGAGCAAGCGATCGCATGGACGCGGACGAGTATGAAAAGGAGGACGTCCGCGATTTCGTACTCTGGAAAGCGGCTAAACCAGGTGAGCCTTCCTGGGAGACCGAGCTTGGCCCGGGTCGCCCCGGCTGGCATATCGAATGCTCGGCGATGTCAATGGGTGCATTGGGAGAATCATTCGATATTCATACCGGGGGAGTCGACCTGATCTTTCCGCATCACGAAAACGAGATCGCTCAATCGGAAGGCGCGACGGGCAAGCAGTTCGTACGCTACTGGTTGCATGCAGAATTCCTGATGGTCGAAGGGCAGAAGATGGCCAAGAAATTGGGCAACCTGTTCACCCTTCGCGATCTGGTAGCTAAAGGGCACACGCCGCGCGCGCTCCGCTACCTGCTGCTTTCAGCTCCGCACCACAAGCAGCTCAACTTCACCTTCGAAGGGCTGCGCGGCGCAGAGAGTACAGTCGAACGTTTGAACGATTTCAAACGCAGGTTGAGTGAACTGAGGCCTGAAACGGGTTCTACACCTGCGCTTGCCGAGATGATCAAACATTCACAGCAACAGTTTGAAGAAGGTCTCGACAATGATCTGAACACTGCCAAAGCATTGGCTGCGATTCATGACTTCGCGCGCGAAACAAATAGCGCAATGGAGCAGGGCCTCATCAAGTCCGGCGATCAAGAGGCTCTGCTTGGGCTTGTTAATCGCTTCGATTCTATCTTCAACATCTTCGGAGAAGTGAAACAAGAGCTGCTCGATTCGGAGATCCAGGCATTGATTGATGAACGGCAGGCCGCACGCGCGGCGAAAAATTTTGCCCGTGCTGACGAGATTCGCGATCATCTGACAAAGCAGGGTATCATTCTCGAGGATGGGAAAGACGGAGTGCGCTGGCGGAGGAAATAACCGAATAGTAATTTCTTTAGGGTCCCCAGATAGTTACTAAATAAACTAGACTATGAAACAAGCTATTATCTTCATTTCCCAACACGTTCCATTCATCTCCCGTAAAAACCTCTTCGCAGACTAGCCTCCGACTGTCAATTTACAGTAACGCTCAACATATAGTTACTACTCAGCCCGGTTCACCGGGCTGAGTAGTAACAAAAATATTCAGAATATCGAATTCAAGGAAGAGCTTCCCGCGAATCATGTGAATGACGTGGGTGGGTATAGATCTATTCCAAAGAACATCGCGTTTAATCGCGTTTTTCTGGATAAATGAGCTCGTTGAATTCGAGATGTAACCGGAGGTACACGATCATGAAAGGCAAAGCAGAGCTGAAAACCGCGAAGCTTCCCGTTCTCAATACTCAATTACCTGGGCCGAATGCAAAGGATATTATCGCGCGCGATAGCCGGTTCATATCCCCTTCCTATACTCGCAGCTATCCACTGGTCATCAAACGCGGTCGCGGCGCGATGATCGAAGATGTGGATGGCAACATATTTCTTGATTTCAACGCCGGTGTAGCCGTCTGTTCGACCGGTCATTCGCATCCTCGTGTGGTTGAAGCAATCAAGAGACAGGTTGACGACTTCATTCACATCTCAGGCACAGACTACTACTATCCGCATCTGCCCATGCTCGCCGGAAAGCTTAGCGAACTGGTGCCGGGCAATTTCGAAAAGAAAACGCATTTCGGCAACTCCGGCGCGGAGGCTGTCGAAGGGGCGATCAAGCTGGCGATCTACACGACTCGTCGCCAAAGGCTGATCGGATTTTTCGGGGCGTTCCACGGACGGACGATGGGCGCGCTTTCACTGACAGCGAGCAAATCCAGACAGCGCGCGGGATTTGGCCGTCAGGTGCTTGACGTAACGCACGTTCCCTATGCCAACTGTTATCGGTGCCCGTACAACCTCACGCGCGAGACCTGCGGAGCCTTCGAAACGAAAGGGCCACATTGCGCGCGGGTGATCGAAGATTTGCTCTTCAAGACAACGGTCCCGGCGGACGAGTGCGCCGCGATCATCGTCGAGCCGATTCAGGGCGAAGGAGGTTATATCGTTCCCCCAGCTTCTTTTCTGCAAACCCTTCGCCGCATCGCAGACAAGTATGGAGCGCTCATCATTGCTGATGAGGTGCAATCGGGAATGGGGCGCACGGGAAGGATGTTCGCTTCGGAACATTTCGATTTCGTCCCGGACATTATGTCACTTGCCAAAGGAATTGCGTCAGGCATACCGCTTGGCGCAACCGTAGCGCGCGCCGATATAATGAGGTGGGGACCAGGGTCGCACGCTTCTACTTTTGGAGGAAATCCGGTAGCCATAGCGGCTTCGCTCGCGACCATTGAATTGCTCGAAGAAAACCTTATGGGCAACGCCGCCAGGATGGGAGAGTACCTCATGGAAGGGTTGCGCGATTTGATGGACAAACATCAGATAATCGGTGATGTACGCGGCAAAGGATTAATGATCGGTATTGAGCTGGTCAAAGACCGCGCGACGAAGGAACCACATCCCGATGCGCTCCTTCGGGTTGAAATAGAATGCTTCCATCGTGGTTTAATCATCCAGGGCGCCGGGACGAGTACGATTCGTCTCTCACCGCCGCTGTTGATCGATCAGGAACAATGTGATTTTGCCATCAAGACGCTGGATGAGGCGCTCAGTGTTGTGGAGGATTGAAGGGGCGACGGGGCGACGGGGCGATGGAAGAGTAATTTCATTTTCCATTTTCCATTTGAGATCTGTCATTTGACATTTGTCATCACAATGCGTGCGGCTCGATCAATGACAAATGCCATATTTCAAATGGAAAATGGAAAATGAAATTACTCTTCCATCGCCCCGTCGCCCCGTCGCCCCGTCGCCCCCTCTTTCTTCCGCAATCCACCGGCTTCCACTTTCAACTTAGCTCGTAAAAAATTAAGATAGTGCAGGAACTTTCACTTCGAGCTGGTGTCTAAGTGGATGTCGAAGAAGTTGACGCTACAGGGCGCGAAGTGAGCTAAACCAAACGTCTTGGACCACATCGGAGAGTGGGCGCGCATGCTTGCCGAGAATGAGGCATTGCTGGTATCTGGACTGAATGAGTTCGGATCGTCTGAGCTGACAGCGCCGGAACTCGTTTTAAAAGGCGAGTCTCCGGGCACGGTGCAGGCGTGCCCTTATGAAGCAGTGCTCATTACGCGTCTGCGGGCTGGCCAGCTCAGTGCGTTCGATGAGCTGGTCGAGAAGTATCAGTCGCTGGTTTATGCCCTGGCTCTGCGTATTCTAGGTGATGCTGAAGATGCTCGTGATGCGACACAGGAGACGTTCTTAAAAATCTATCGCCACTTCCCTCATTTTCGTGGCGAAGCTAGTTTGAAGACCTGGATTTGTCGTATCGCGATTAATCAAGCACGCAGCACTGAGCGTTGGTGGCGGCGCCGGCATCGCGGTGAGACGACCTCCCTCGATGCGCCATTGGGCCTGAATGGCAAGGAAGATAATTATCCAGGCGAGTATCTGGCCAGCCCAATAGCGACACCTGAAGCTGAAGCATTGGCACGAGAACGTGGGCGTCAAATTGAGGTTGCGCTCACACAGTTGAAGAAAGTTTTCAGGATCACGGTTATTTTGCGGGATATTGAAGGACTTTCTTACGAAGAGATAGCTTACGTAACTGGAGTTTCAGTTGGTACTGTCAAATCCAGGATCGCGCGTGGTCGCGAAATGCTGCGCGAGTTAGTGGAGCGGGATATTGGTTTTTAAGTTTCGGAGATCGCCGCTCTTGCTGTGAACGTCTTTTTCGACGCTCATAGCCGATGGGTCGGCGAAACACCAGTGAACCAAAGATGGGTCAGCAACCGCTTTTTGGTTCTTTATAAACTGAGCGTTCGCAGCCGGCGGTGATCTCCGAAAACATAACTGAAAATGAAGCCCCCAGTCTCGATTCGGTAATCTGGAGGAACAACTGATAAATAGTTATGACCTGTCAAGAATTTCCATTGCTCTATTCGGGCCTGATCGATGGTTGCGCTGAAGAGCACGAGCGGTCGGACCTGCAGAAACATTTACGTAAATGCGCCAATTGCCGGCGTCACGCCGCCCAGATGCGTTGCTTACGCTCTGAATTGCGCGCATTGGATCCCCCGAATCCAAGGCCAGAAATAGCTCCCCAGCTTCGAGCGGCGCTGCATCGCGAGGCGCGGGTGCAGGCTAACTATGCCAGACAGCGGGCCGATTGGTTGGATCTCTGGCGTACCAGAATCTACTCCCAGGGCATCGGGGCAGTGGTTTCGCTGGCGTTATTCATCGTTGTGGGTGTCGGCGTTTTCACTTCGGCGCACCGCGCTCTGGCTCTGGCACAGGCAGCGAGAGAGGCGATCTGGGAGGACCCAAGCTCTGTTGAGATCAGACATCAGTATCTGCTCAAGGCTACATTGCTGCAACCGCCACCGCCGCCGGTCTTCAGTCCGAGTGGTGAATTGCTCAATTTTGGCGCCAGTATGTCGGCAGACGACATAATTATCGCAACCGTCAAGGTGCACAGGGACGGGCGTGCCTCGATCAATCAGATCGTCGCGCAGCCTCGGGATCCCTCGGTGATGACCAAGTTTTCAAGTGTGATCACACAGCAGGCGATTTTTCAGCCGATTCGCCGCAACCAAAAGATCAGCGCTGAAGCTGTCGTTATCTTCGACAAGATGAACATCTCCGGTTGAGCTTTTAGATCCAGGAAAAAATTCAAAGTCTCTTCTCTGCTTCTCAAATTTGAGATTTGAAATTTGAGAGAAGGCCGTCTTCTATCCGATGAAGGGAACCAAATATGGCCAGGAAGGATCGGGCGATCCCATATATCAACGTCACGCCATTGATTGATGTGCTGTTAGTGCTGCTGATCATTTTTATGGTCATCAGTCCCGCAAGGCCGAGCAAATTCGAAACGAAGACACCAAGAGAGAGACCTCCTGATGACAGCAAAATTGACTACTCACTCAGTCTTGTGGTGGTTATTCAGCGCGACGGCAGTTATCAATTGAATCAACAGCCGGCTGGGACGCTCGAGAAATTGGAAGGGCTTCTGCGTTTCGCCCTCGATGGCCGTCCGCCAGAGCTCAAAGCTGTTTTCGTCAAGGCTCCACGCATGTTGGATTACGGTGAAGTAGTAAAAGTGATTGATGTGGTGAAGGCGGCAGGAAGCGCGCCAATCGGCTTACAGATCGATAACCTTGATCAATGACGGATAGCAAAGCAAATCCATCGGCTAGATCGTTACGGGAGAGATAGCGATGTTTGATAAATTGGTTGAATCATCAAGACAGAAGCAGGGCAGACGTGCGGGTAGTTATGTGCTGATCACAAGTATGATCTATAGCATAGCGCTCATCGGATTCGGCGTACTGGCAATTACGGGTTTCAGCCCTGTCCTGGCCGAAAATTTTTATGTAATGGCAAGGTTGACTCCTCTGCCCCCACCATTTAATTCATCGCCGCCAGCGGTTTCTAAGCCTCAAACCATGGCGAAGACGAAGACAGTCAGAGATGTATTTGCGCCACCTAAAGAGCCGGTGGTGATACCGCCTTCGGAATCGGCAACTGAGTTTTTGCCCCGTGCGGCTCATTCGCCAATTATCCCTGGAATGCCCCCAGGATCAGGCAGTGGCTATAGACCAGGAATACCGGGTGGTCGAGATGATGGCGGTCCGCCAGTCCCTCCTCCGACGCCAAAGCCGGCGCCAAAAATTGAGCCAGCTCCGGAAGTGAAATCAGGGCCGCGCAATGTCTCAGAAGGTGTGCTACAGGGTATTGCGATCAGGCGAATTAAACCTGCTTATCCGACGTTTGCCAGGCAGGCCCGCATCGGTGGCCTGGTGCAGGTGCAGGTGACAATCTCCGAAGATGGGCGTGTGATTGAGGCAACAGCAGTCAACGGCCATCAGCTGCTGAGGAGCGCTGCGGTTGAGGCTGCGCGTCAATGGCTCTTCACTCCGACGACCCTCAGCAGGATGCCGGTTAAAGTACAGGGTGTGCTGACATTCAATTTCGTGCTTGAATGAAAAAGATGCTAGATGCTAGATGCTAGGACGCTCATCTAGCATCTAGCATCTAGCATCTAGCATCTATTGTTTCGTTATTTTCGTTTGTTTCGTGTTTTCTCCTGGCTTCGCATTACCGTACCTTTGGGCTTCTTGGCTGCCCCCGTTTTTTTGCTCGTCTCGCGCGTCGGATTTTTGCCGTTGGTGGCGACTTTCGGTTGTGAGACTGCCGGCAGCAGCGCCTCACCAAAAACCTGTTGCACATTTTCAACGAAGATGAACTCCATCTCGCGCTGCGGCTCTTTGGGCACGTCTTCCATGTCTTTGCGATTTTGCGACGGGAGGATGATCTTCTTGATTTGTGCGCGGTGAGCCGCCAGAACTTTCTCTTTCACTCCGCCAACCGGCAGCACATCGCCACGCAGCGTGATTTCGCCCGTCATCGCCACGTCATTTCTCACCGAGCGGTTTGAGAGAGCTGAAACCAGCGCCGTTGCCATCGTGATTCCCGCGGAAGGACCGTCCTTGGGAATCGCGCCCTCGGGGATGTGAATGTGGATGTCGGTCTTGCCGAAGAGCTCTTCGTCAATCCCCAAATCGCGCGCGCGTGCTTTGGCGTATGAATAGGCAGCGTGCGCGGATTCCCGCATGACGTCACCAAGCTGGCCTGTCAGTTGCAGCATGCCCTTGCCCTTCATGGTAATCGCCTCGATGAAGAGCACGTCTCCCCCGGTCGCAGTTACAGCCAGACCGGTTGCCACGCCTACTTGATCGTGCTTGAGTATCTCGTCGGGTTCAATTTTCGGTACACCTAAAAATTCATGCAGGTTTTTGACCGTGACCTTTACCTGGTCGGTGTCGCCTTCTGCGACACGCCGCGCAACCTTGCGACAGATTTTGCCGAGCTCGCGCTCAAGCTGGCGCAGCCCCGCTTCGCGAGTGTACCTCGCTATCACATCGCGCAGGGCTTGATCGGAGATATGCAGATTTTCGGGCTTGATGCCGTTTTCGTCCATCTGCTTGGGCAAGAGGTGGCGCAGGATGATCTGCAGTTTCTCCTCTTCCGTGTAACCCGCCAGGCGAATAGTCTCCATTCGGTCGCGCAGGGCCGGCTGAATCGTGTCAAGGATGTTCGCCGTCGTCATAAACATCACGTTCGACAAATCGAATGGCACGTTGAGGTAATTGTCGCGAAACGAGAAGTTCTGCTCAGGGTCGAGCACTTCAAGCAGCGCTGACGAAGGATCGCCGCGAAAATCAGAGCTCACTTTGTCAATCTCATCGAGCATGATCAATGGGTTGTGTGTCCCGGCTTGCTGAACAGCTTGAACGATGCGTCCCGGCATTGCACCAACATATGTCCGGCGATGTCCGCGAATTTCAGCCTCGTCGTGCACTCCACCCAGGCTGAGGCGCACAAACTTGCGATTGAGCGCGCGCGCAATCGACCGGCCGAGCGATGTTTTGCCGACGCCGGGTGGGCCGACGAGACAGAGGATCGATCCCTTCGGTTTCTCTTTGATCTTGCGAACCGCAAGCGCTTCGATGATCCGTTCTTTGACTTTTTCGAGACCGTAATGATCTTCGTCCAAGATCTCTTCGGCCTTTTTCAGGTCCAGATTTTCGCGCGAAGTTTTAGACCAGGGCAGCGCAACCATAATATCCAGCCAGTTGCGCAGAGTGGCCGTTTCAGCTGCGTCCGGATGCATCCGTTCCAGTTTCTTGAGCTGACGATCGACCTCTTCCTCAACCGGTTTGGGCATCTTGGCCTTGGCCATCTTTTCACGATACTGCGCGATGTCTTCGGCCAATTCGTTGCCTTCACCAAGTTCCTGCTGGATGGCTTTCAGTTGCTGTCGCAAATAGAACTCACGCTGCGAACGGTCAATCTCGCCTTTGGCCTGTGTGTTGATCTCCTGCTGAACCGTGAGAACTTCGATCTCTTTCGCCAGCAGTTCATTGACACGGTGGAGGCGTGGAGTAACGTCTAAGGTCTCGAGCACCGACTGAGCATCTTCGACTTTCAGGTCGAGGTTCGATGCGGCCAGGTCGGCCAACCGCGCGGGGTCTTCGACCGTCGTGACGATGGCCATCAACTCAGGCGAGATATTTTTGCCCAGGGTGACGGCCTTCTCGAGCGATCCGCGCACGTTCCTCGTCAGCGCTTCGAGTTCAAGATTCTGTTCCGGAGGTGTCTCTTTCAACTCTTCGATCCGCGCCTGCAAGTGACTCTGGGTCTCTTCCATATAATTGATCTTCGCGCGCGAGATGCCCTGCACGAGTATCCGAATGCGGCCATCGGGTAGCTTGAGCATTCGCATAATGATCGCAACCGTGCCCACCTCGAAAAGATCGGTGGCTCCGGGCTCTTCGTTGTTCGGGTCTTTCTGCGCGGCAAGCAGGATCATGCGGTTTTCGGCCAGAGCCTGATCGACGGCTCGAATCGAGCGCTCGCGGCTGACGAAGAGAGGTACGATCATAAAGGGGAAGATCACTATGTCGCGCAGGGGTAAGACCGGTAATATTTCGGGAATCTTGAGCTGCTCGTCCGGTTCTTCGATGATCGATTGTTTTTCTTCTGGTTCTATAATAGTTGACATAGTTAGTTCGCCGTTCGCACTTCGCTTTCGCAGCGTTTTCGTTCTTGTAGCGTTTTCAATCTGAGTGTTCAGTCAAGAGAGATGAAGAGGGATAACGGAACAAACGGAAATAACGGA
>JAKEHZ010000139.1 GCA_022614735.1 Acidobacteriota bacterium
GCTCTCACCTTCGCCACGAAGGCATCCTCGTGGCCGTTGAAGGAGGTGTCCGGTCCTACTGCCACCGGGAGGTCAGATGAATTAGTTAATCCGGTGACGTAGGCGTTGCCAACGCTGTCCACCGCGATGCTATAGCAAAGCTCATCCCCGGAGCCTCCAATATAGCCGCTATAGACCAGCATCTCCGGATCGATCACTAGCTCACGACCACGGTCATAATCGCCGATGCTGAAACCGTACCGGTGCTCGCCGTCCCTCGTCCCCACCTCCGGCAGATACTCACTCGCTACTCCCACCTTCCGCCCCTTCTCCTCCTGCCAGGCCACGGGGCGTTCATCAGTGAGGACTCCCGCAGGAGTCTCCACTTCAAGCTCCCCTCCCTGATTGACCTTGAGTCCGATCGCGCCTCGGTACGACATCCGAATCTGATTCGGGTCGGCTCCGGGCTTGATAATGAAGGTGTACTTCATCCGGTTGACCGTCCCGTCAAAGACCAGATCGATCCCCGGCCAGACGTTCTCATAGGCCACCCGCGAGAAGCTCCTGAGCCCCACCTGCCACCGGTCGCGGGAGCCTTTGAAGTAACTGAAGACGGCGGAGGTCTGTTGCCGGCCCGTGGGGAGCAGACCCGGCCGCACGTTGACGAAATTGAGTGCGAGGGCATAACGCGATCGCGGCCCGGCTCGCGGCGTGTCGCCCTTTAATGCCCCCTGTTGCAGTGGGAATGACTTCTGACTCTCCCGCGATTGGCGTTCGTCATTCAGCGCAAAGGTCAGCCCCTGACTCGTGAAGTAAATAGTCGTGTTACTGCCCTGCGCGTAGAAGGCCACCTGCTTGTTCAACTGGCCGCGGTTCTCAACGAGGTAAAGTGGCAGGTTGCCAAAGTTCTCCCGCACACGCGCATTCGCCGCGCCTTGCCCATTTGCTGAAGCTGTTGCCAGTTGAGCGGGTCCCCGATGCATCGCGCCGGATTCACGCGGAATGGCAGGGGGCGGAATCGTCGCAAGCGCCAAAGCGGAGCAGATTGTAAGGACAAATCGGAGTTTCATATTATCTCAGCGTGCAGATCACAAAGAGCCATTATTTTTCACTGATGCGGGCTGCTGTTTCGGCATATTGTCAAGCAATTCATGCACATCTTCGTCGGTGAGTTGCGGGAACTGTTTGTACCAGAGGCCAACGGCATAAAACGATTCCGGCGTTTCCAAACAGACACAGGTGACAATACCATCTTGTGCATTGAACTCGGCGCAGGTTGATTTCGCTGCAACGGGAACTGCGATGATGATGCGCGCAGGTTGTTGTTGTTTGAGCGCTTCAACGGCCGAACACATAGTTGCGCCCGTTGCCATGCCATCATCGACAAGGATTACAGTGCGTCCATGTATGTCAGGAGCAGGGCGATGACCACGATACACCCGCTCTCGTCGTTCCAATTCTTTTCGTTCATGCTCTGTGATGGCTTCAACAATTTCTCTTGGAATATCTATGTAACTCAATAAGTCTTCGTTAAGCACACGAATGCCGCCACTTGCTATCGCACCCAAGGCCACCTCAGGCTCGCCCGGCACTCCGAGCTTGCGGACGATCAAAATATCGAGTGGTAGGTTGAGCTTTCGGGCAATCTCGATCCCGACAGGTAAGCCGCCACGCAATAGTGCCAGCACAATCACATCAGGACGATTGGCATATTCCTTGAGCTTTTCGGCCAGTAACATTCCTCCTTCTGCCCGATCTCTGAATATTCCGAGAGTTGTTTCCATCTCACTCCTTTGCTTTTTGTAGGTTCAAGTTCTACGTCCTTACGGTTTGCCATGGTGTGCAATGAATAATCACCCATTTCTCTATGCCTCCTTTGAGACGGAGTGCTAATTACTGATATAGACTTTGTCTTCTAGGTGGCAATTTAGGATCGTGCAAAATATGTGCCGTAAAAATTCAAATTGATATTAATGGGTTTGGTAGAAGGTGAACTTACTCAGTCGATAAATATTCCCTGTGGTGGGGAATGTTCCCCCAATAGTGAGTGAAAGTGCGCAACCCAGTAGTGTTTCGCTCAGGCCATCTATGTCTATGCGGAAGCTTCTTCGTGCTACCATCCGCTCGCATCGAGGAGTTGGTGGAAATAGCCTTTACGGTGCAGCAATGTGACGGCGATCAGTGGAGCCCACACCTTAAGAAAGTGCGGGCTTTCGCACAGTGTAATGGGTGACTTCTCGCAGTGGCCGGTGATATTCAATGCTAATGCGATGATCTGTGCCCTAAAGTTCAATGAAACCCACATTTATATCCTCGGCACGCTGGTTGCCCTCCTATCACAGCAGTAGTTTTTTTCTCCTGAGTATTTGTGCCGGTCTAGGCGAACGATTGGCAAACGACTACTCACACGCATCAGTGAAATGGAGGAATAGCGATGAAAGATCAGCAGACAATAGAGGAAGCTCCCTCTTTACTCAAGGTGTGGATTCCATCAGGCGATGTTTTCCTGGAAGGCGATCTGAATGTTCCAAGGGACGCAACGGGCGTCGTGCTCTTCGTGCACGGGAGTGGAAGCAGCCGCCACAGTTCGCGCAATCAGTACGTAGCTCGAGTTATTCGAGAGGCTGGGACGGGCACACTGCTCTTCGATCTACTGACGCGGGAAGAAGAGGCAATCGATTCACGCACACGTCACCTGCGTTTTGATATCGGCCTGTTGGTGAGGAGGCTTTTGGGTGCGACGGACTGGATTACAGGGCAAGACGAGACCAGACATCTGCGCGCCGGTTACTTCGGGTCGAGTACTGGTGGCGGCGCAGCGCTCGTTGCGGCGGCTGAACTCGGTGATGAAATCGGTGCGGTCGTCTCGCGTGGCGGACGGCCCGATCTAGCGGGGGCAGCATTAAGCCGAGTACCCTCACCCACACTGCTCATTGTCGGAGGGCTAGACGATGTGGTGATCCGACTGAACCGGGAAGCCTATGAGAAGCTGGGTTGCAAGAAAGAGTTGCGGATCGTACCGGGCGCTACGCACCTGTTTGAAGAGCCAGGTAAACTGGAAGAAGTAGCAAGCCTGGCGGCCGAATGGTTCCAGCATTTCTTGCGCGCGAAATAACGCACGCAGATTACCAACACGCGCATTTGGGCTGTGCGCGGGATAATGTTGGAACCGAGGACTTACATTTTCGCTACCTCAGCCGAAAGCTCAATGATTTTCCCTCCGCGCAACGCCTTGACGATCAGTTGACTGCCGGGTCTCAAGGCACTCAGACGAGCGTGAATCTTGTTGAAATCCGTTCCATCGCCTGAAATCTCATAGCCGGCAACAGTCAGGATGATGTCGCCTCCAACCAGGATGTCGACGTCACTGATAGTCGCGCGCGTAGAGCCACCACGCAATCCCAGATACTCGGCAGGCGATCCTTTTGCAATGCGCTGGACGAGTAGCCCGGCTTCCTGCGGAACATTGAATATCCGGGCTATTTTCCCAGCGATGATTATCCCCTCCAGTCCCGACCAATAGGTGGTCTGCTCCAAAAGCAATCGGCGGGCTAAATTGGAAGTCACAGCGAATCCCAACCCTTCGAAGCCTCCCGACCGGGAGATCAGGTTGCTCACGATTCCTATGACTTCTCCCTTCATATTGAACATCGGGCCTCCTGAATTTCCCTTGTTTACTGCAGCATCTGTCTGCAACATTTCCACTGCCCGCAATCCGCCAACTAAATTCTTGTGCGTATATCGCGCGCTCAGGTGTCCGACCGTCAGTGTGCGGTTCAAGCCATATGGAGCCCCGATCACAAAAACCTGATCGCCCACTTCTGCCTGATCGGAATCCCCCAACCTGGCAACGACAGCGTCGGTGGGAACCCAGTCGAGCTTTAGCAATGCCACGTCAGCCGTTATTACTGAGGCGATCACTTGAGCCGGAATCTCCCTGCCTTCCGTAAACTCGACGATGACACGATCCACCGCATGCACAACGTGCGCCGCGGTCATGACTTTCCCCTCAGCTGAAATCAGAACGCCAGCACCCACTCCCGGCACTATCACAACTTCGTTTTTTGACTGAGAAGTTATCTCTCTCTTGATGGTTCGCACTGTAACCACTGATGATTTCACCTGGCGAAACAAGTCCCGCAACTCCTGGGCATTAGCGTAAGTCCCTGCCCCTGAACCAAGTCCGAGCAAGAGTAATAGGGTCAGCCTGCCTGTCAGATTGAGATAGCTAATTGCCGGTTTTGTCATTTCGGCGCCCGCCATACTCGTTCGTGGTCTCCCTTTAATGATTTTCTGTCTCATGATTCTTGCCTTCCCTCTCGAAAAATATGGCACCTGCCATAATCCTTGAAATCTGGTATCAAACGTCTCCTTCTTCTCTGTATCAGTTGTCCGTCTTGATAAAGGGCAAGAGCCATACCACGGCACTTCCTGACAGACGTTTAAGGCCCCGCCTAGACAACCCGCCATACCAGCGCAGGGTTGCCGACCATCTGTGAGGGAGGGTGAACACCCGCCTAGTGAGGAGATCACTTCGAAGGCTGCGCGAAGTTCCCCAACTTCGAACACAAAATGCGCGAAAACTCGCTATCACAGACTTGCGTCGAATTGTGCGGCCAATTGCGTCCTATTTGGTGTTCACGACAGAAATGGTTTGACGAGCTTTGACTCCTGTGATTTCTCAGGAACGCTCATTGCGACTCGTTTGGGCAAGAATGGTAAGGATGAGGAAGCGCAGCGATTTTTGAAGCGGCATAGATATTGCCTCTCTGCTCAATAGATCGTGATTCTCCTGAGACTGGAACAGAAAACAAGGAGAAAGATTATGAACAAGTCAGATTTTTGTTTACGTGTTGTGTTTCTCTTATTGCTCATCGTTATGCTGGCTGTGGCGGGCTTCGCGCAAAATGAAAGCTATAAGAGAGAAGTTTATGGAAACATCGGTTACGGCATGTTAGGCGATGATGAGGGTAGCCATGGGCGCGATCTCATGTTTGGGGGTGGTTTTGGCTATCGTCTCAGCCGCCGTTGGGGACTGGCCATCGAAGCCTCGCGCAATGGGAATCATCGTGAGACTGCGGAGTTCGTAATGGATGGGTATGCAGCGCTTGTCGGCGGCGCTTTGCAGTATCACCTGCTCGCGGAGAGAAAGACCCAGCCTTATCTGCGTTTCGGCCTGAGCTATGCCCGTTACGACGGCAGGTTTATTCCCAATCCATCCACGCCGCCGTCCGGATTTTCCGTACAACCGGGATCAGGAAAAAGCGGAGCGCAGAACTTTATTGGACCCGACTTCGGTATAGGCGCCAAGATTTTTGTAACTAAAAGTGTCTCTATTCGCCCTGAATTCAGGGTGGCGCCGCTGCGGGGCTTGGGTGGTTACGAGCCCTTCCGCCACGTACTGGAACCGCCTCTTTTTGCTTCGTGGTTCAGTGTCGGTATCGGCTATCATTGGTGAAAGGCATGAGCACACACTACTTTAACCGAGCAGGAACTCGCATTACCACGGCAGTCGACACACTGCCATGCAACAACAGTCCGAAGCGGCCGAGTCTCACCTGACTTCAGCTTCACCGAGCAAGAGCCGCTTCGGATTATCTTCTCTGACGATTGTGGTTGTGATTAGCCCCGCTGCCTTTGATGTTGCTCGCCTCAACCTCAGCCTTGCGAATATCCACTAAACTTAGTAAGGCCAAGCCGAGGATGAAGAAGACGGCCAGCGAAAGGATGGCCACACGATACTGGCCGGTAAATTGGAACGCGAGGCCGAAGAGAAGTGGTCCCAGCCAACTGCTGCCCTTATCGCTGATCTCGTAGAGACTGAAATACTCTGCTTCTTCCCCCTTCGGGATCATCTGTGAATAGAGCGAACGGCTTAGCGCCTGACTGCCGCCCAGCACCAGCGCGATTACCGCGCCAAGAATGAAAAATTGGAGTACGCTCTGTAACCAGCCATAGATGTAAACGAGCGTGCCGATCCAGATCAAGAGGCTGAGCATAACCGCCCGTTTGGAGCCAAATGTTTGAGCGAGGAAGTTGAAAATAAGACTGCCGAAGAAGGCGACAAATTGCACCATCAAGATAACGCCAGCGAGAGTAGAGATCGGAATCTTCAACTCTTCTTGCCCAATCGAGCAAGCTGCCTATGGACCTGTCGACTATGTCACCAGAGCAATACGGATGCCGCGTCTTTATTCAAGCTTTTCACCGCGAATTGGAGGATGTCTCGGACCCAGCGCGTCACAATGGCGCCTTACATGATACTGACTGAGGTTACACAGTTTAACTATCATTCTGATGGGCATACGTCTTGCAAAGTAAGTAATTGCTTTTCGGCGCTAATAACAACTACTGGGACAGTAGTTGCAGAGGAGTCATTCATGTCGCTTTGCGACACCCAGAAACAATGAAAACTAGGGGCTGGGGGCTGGAGGCTGGGGGCTGGAAGTTGGAGAAGGTACTAAATCTTCTCTTCAGCCCCAGCCCCCCAGCCTCCAGCCCCCAGCCCCTAGTTTTCAGAGGAGGTTTGGAATGAAAATCCTGTTGGCTGTAGATGGTTCGGCTTGTAGTGACTTGGCGGTAAAGGAGGTCGCGCGGCGGCCCTGGCCGGAGGGCAGCGAGGTTAAGGTGGTTTCAGTTGCAGAGTCGCACATCCCTTTCACACCGGAGCCTGGGCTTCTCCCTGCTAATTATTACGAGGATCTGGAGAAGGCGGCCCGCAGCCATGCCCGGTCCGTCGTTGATAAGGCATTGGCCAGGCTTCGTGAAGAGGGCGAACAGAAACTTCGGGTCACAAGTGATATCTTCATTGACTCAGTCAAGGATGCCCTTATTGAAGAAGCTGAGCGCTGGGATGCAGACCTGATAGTTGTCGGGTCTCACGGTTATCGAGGATATAAACGATTTCTGCTCGGCTCCGTCTCACAGGCAGTTGCCGCTCAAGCCAAGTGTTCTGTAGAAATCGTGCGCGCAGCACGTACGAACGAAGATGATGACTGAACAGCTATAGCCGCAGTTTCCAGGAACCTGCGGATATAGCTGAAGATTTTGATTGCGGCAGATGGATCGGAATCAAAATTAGTTCTGGTTTGGTATGGACTCAGGGGAGATTCATGTGCCGTTCATCTCCCATTACGGGCAGCCAGCCAACCGATTACAACGCCGAATGCCAAACCGACTCCAAATGTGATCCCAACAGACTGAAACGGATGCCGCTTCACTCGATGAGCTGCATCGTCGAGCACATCATCCGCGGCGTTGCGACTGCGTTTTATCACGCGTTTCGCCGCATCTTTTGCAGTATCTAGCCCTTCCTCAAAAGCGTCAACGACAATCTCCTTGATTTGAGACGCTTCGGCTGCAATCTCAGATCCGATCTCGCCCAATCTGTCGCCAGCGTCAGTAGTTTTCTTCATGACCTTTGATTCCATTTTGATTCCTCCAATAGTATTGATCTCATCCGTTCTCGTCCGAGATTTCAACCATCCTCATTTGACAAGCCAAGATGACGATTTTCAATCAAGCCGCTTTTAGCCGATGCTCCTCTTTTTTCCATTCTTTACTCAATGTAGTACCTTCGATAACTGTTGGTTTGATGGCCTCTGCGGGTTGACCTGAGATCCCAACCAAGATTGCTGCGAAGAGAACCATCCCGACGATCGGTAAGGCAATAGAAATTGCCGGTAAGTTCAATCTCTGAAAGTATAAGAAGGGCATTCCACTCCCAAATCCAACCGCTGTCATCAAGATCATCAGGAGACCCAAAACGACGGTCAGACAAGCACCACAGAGAACCGAAGCAGCAAATGGTACCAATGAATTCGTGATGTTTTTCATATTTTGCTCCTTTCTCAAGATAAGTCAAAACACACACTACATTACCTTCGTCTCTGCTCAGAGCAATTAACATTCCATGGAGTGGATACGCAGACAATCATCACCGATTCAATGATGTACTGCGATTGTCGCTAACTTTTTATATAGGTCTTCGCGCCTGGGGTAGGGGATTTTTTCTCTCTCCGGGTAATTTCACTTATAAAAATGGGTAACCTCACGCAATAGGAGCCTCAGTGCTCTGGAAACTAAAATTTAGTTTCCATAGTGTACTCATGGACATCAAGTCAGAAATCGTTGAATCTTTTCATCTAGCGAATTCCAGAATGTTTCATCTTGGCCATCAAAGATAATGTGACCATCGGAGATCATCATAACGCGCGTGTTGGTCATACAGAACCCACTATCTTCCCGACGTAAAATTGGCCTGCCGTTAGTCGATTTTTCATAAAGGTGAGAGCAGAGGTAGCGGACTTCATCGAGGTTTTGCGTCACATAAAGTGAACTGACACAGTCGATGTCGCGTTGTCGGATGACTTCACGCGTCATGCGGCGGCTGATAATCGGGTCGAGACCTGAGCAGGGCGAGTCGTAAAACATAAACTTAGGCGAACCGGCCAAAGCCCGCGCAACAGCAGTCCTCCGACTCATCCCGCCGGAGAGCTCTTCAGGCATCAGATCGTATGCTTGATCGAGGCCGACGACATGTAGGACCCGGCGGATTTCGGGCTCGATCTCCTCATCGCTCCAGCCCTGTTGCGGCAACCGGTAAGCGATGTTCTCGGCTACGCTCATCGAGAATAGAGCGTCCGATTGCATCACTACGCCAACTTTGCTGCGTAACACGAGCAATTCGTCTTCTGTCAGTGAGGTGATCTCCTGGCCCTCAAGAAAGATTTGCCCACTATCCGGTTTAAGCAAGCCAATCGCCAGTTTAATGATCGTGGTTTTGCCGCAGTTGGATGGCCCAACGATGATCTTCATCCCGCCGGAAGGCACGATGAAGTTGATACGATCAAGCAGAACGCGGTCATCAAAAGCGATCGAGACATCTCGAAATTCGATCGCGGGTGTGGTGATTGGCGAGTATTTTCTCCCGGTTCTATCATTGGATACTGCAGCTGATTTAGACATTGGCTCTCCCGGATGTTTCTTTAACCCGATAAATCGGGCTCACAGGTCTTCATCATCGTGAGTAAATTCGCGCAGGAATTGATCTTCGGCTTCCCACAATTGTTCGTCAGTTCCATCGAAGACAACTTTGCCCTCGTTTATGACGATGAACTTGGTGTTAACCAGGCAGAGCGTTTTGTCCTCCGCGCGCAACTCGGTCCGGCCGTCAGAGGTTTTTACGGCATAATTGGAGGCAAGGTAACGGACATCGCTGAGCCGGTGCGTCACAAACATCGAGGTCGCTGCTTCGATATCGCGTAACCGGATTGCCGCCTGGCAGAGTTTATGTGCGGTCGGTGGATCAAGCCCCACTGTAGGTTCGTCGAAGAGTATGATCTCCGGGTTGTCGACAATGGCTCTCGCAATTGCCACCAACCTTTGCGTCCCGCCGGATAATGAGTCCGGCAATTCTTCAGCGACACCGCTGAGTTGGGCAAATTCCAACACCTCTTGCACTCTGCGTTCGATCTTGTCTTCAGGCCAGCCGAGTTCGTGAGGGCGGTATGCGATGTTGTCGTATACCGACAAACTATCAAAGAGTGCCCCCTCCTGGAATACAATGCTCATCTTCTGCCGGATGCGATTGAGTTCATCCTCATCGAGCTGAGAAATCTCTTCTCCGCTGATCAATATCTGCCCGGCGTCCGGTTTGAGCAGACCCAGTATCAATCGCAGGATAGTCGATTTGCCTGAGCCGGATTGGCCGAGTATTACTTTCATCTCTCCCTGCTCTACACAGAAGCTCACACTGTCCAGCACTACCTTTGGGCCGAAAGCCAGTCTGACATCTCGAAATTCGATCTTTACCAAGCCTTCCCTCCATCTTTGCCGTATTTTTCACACCTCCAACTATATTCGCATATCTGTCGCAACCCTAGTTTACCGCAACTCTAGTGCCATCCGGTTTATCAGCGAAACAGATCGACCAAGCCACTGGAGCGTGACTTTTTACCCCTTCCACACTACCCGTGGGAAACTTTCCGCAGAGAAAAGATCAGCAATAACCTCAAGAAAAACCTTGTCCGACGATAGACTGACAAATCTCTCCCTCAAACAACCTTTAGAGATAAGGAGTTATGCCTACCAGCGGGAGGAAAGGGATGTCAAGCCGAAGCAGCGGAAATTCGGACTGATAATCTGGCATACTTGTTGCTCGCTTTCACATTGGAGCCCGATATCCACCTTTCTCAGGGTGAGATTCAAAATTAAGCAGTGAGAGATTTTTTCTCACTGATTTTGAGATAGATAAACGGAATGGAGGAAATATTATGGCAAACAAAACCGGAGCATCGCTTGCCCCCAAAGAAGGGTTTGGGGGAATTATCTCAAGGGACCCGTTTCTCCGCGACTTCGAGCAGAGGATGAGGAGGATCTTCGGTGAGGGTTTTGGGAGATTCTTCGAACCTTCCGCTGAAGAGAGCTGGTCATTGACGGCCTGGGCTCCGTCTTGTGACATCTACGAAACCGATAACGAAATCGTTGTCAAAGCCGAGCTGCCCGAAGTAAAGAAGGAGAACATTAAGGTCAGTTTGGAAAACAATGTGCTCATGATCTACGGTGAACGAAAGTTTGAGGAAGAGACGAGGAAGGAGAATTATCACCGCGTTGAGCGCAGCTACGGCGAGTTTATGCGGAGCTTCACACTGCCTTCGTTTGTTGATCCGAATAAGATCAATGCTGAGTACAAGGATGGTGTGCTGCGCGTAACCATCGCCAAACGAGAGGAGGCAAAGCCGAAGCAGGTCGAGGTGAAGGTCCAATAACCCCGAGCGAATCGTGCGCCTTTTTGCATGATTCAAGATAATTGGTCAGTTCGCCGCAAGCGGCAGTTCGTTCGCTTGCGGCGAACTTTTTTGGCAGGTTGCGGTAAATACGCTCGCGTCGTTCCGTCTAAATTCGTTCGCGCTCTATGACGGCTTCAATCTCTTCCAGTGGATCTTCAGACGGCCGGTCGCCGGACGACAGAATCCTGAGATGATGGCTCTTCGTTCCTGTAAGCCGGTACGGCCAGGACCGGGCATTTCGAATTTCGGACTATTCGTTCAGTCGTGCTGCCACGCAGCGCATCCAGAAAACCGTGATGCCCCTGCGTCGCCATCACAAACAGGTCGGAGCGGCACTCATCAGCTGCTTGGAGAATCTGCTGCTCGACATTTCCATGCCCGTAGGTTTTTTTCCACTGCCATATATTCCGCTGCGGCGTGATCACATTCGGGAAGCGATCTTCCTCACCGACGTGGAGCAATGTGAAAATCAATTCTTGACATTCGAGAGTTTGGGCAATTGACACGGCACCATCAACCGCGATCTGCGGATCCGGGGAGTGATCAACTGGGATGAGGATCTTCAATGTTGTGGAAGAATCCTTCGGAATTACGAAGATGAAAATCAGGACGGCGCCGATACTCATCAGCAATCTGGCGATGATTGCGAGTCATATGGGGTACATAAATTTATTGTGCCTCCGACTCACAGGTCGCTAGTCTCGCACATCAGCCAGGATCAATGATCTGAGCCGATGAGTATCGGCGAAAGTGAACCACAAGAGGAGAACTGCAATTGATTTCCCCTCACTCATTTGAAGATGCAAGCAGTGTTCCAATCAAGGAGACTTTCTCCACAATTTATTCATGACTTTGGTAGCTTCGAAAAAAACCTGATCGGCTTGACCTCGTGACTTGCTCAGATCGAATTCGTGCCAATTTAGCTTCGCGCCCTTCAATATTGCTGCGAGTCGCTTCAGTTGCTCTTCCTCGGCTTTGAATCCTCTGACACGCTTTCTTTCCTCAGCAATCAGAAAATACGACCAGTCAATGACCTCATCAGCGCGGCTGAACGCAGCTATCACATCGCCCGCCTTCTCAGGCACTTCGAGGTACTGCGCCGCCGGACCGCCTGAATTGTTGTGGCAATTGGCGCAAAGTGCTGTAGTTTCAGGAGGCCAGGTGATCACAGAGGTCGCCATATGATGGTGGCAGGTCGTGCAGCTCGGCCCCGTGCCCGATTCCTGAAACATTTTATAGTGCTTGCTTCCGAGGAAGGCGTTAACGACCTCCACGTGGCAGGAGCCGCAGGTCGCGGGCAGGTTCTTCGGGTTCAAGCGGCTCTGTGGAAATGCTGCTCGCAGCATTCCGGTGTGTGCGGTCTTCTGGATCTTCGCCGAGGGGTTCCCTCCATGGCATTTTTCGCACCCAACGCCTTTTTCCTGGTGGGCTGAGTTAAGCCATTCGTAGAAATGGGCGCTGACGCGCAACGGCTCAAGCAGCGTCGAATGGCAGGCTACGCAACTATTATCTCGATAAGCTGTCAGCCGCGATTTATTAACCTTCTTCTGTGTCGCTGCGACAGGAAAAGAAAGACATGCGATTCCGAACAAGATCAGCAGCCATAGTTTCGCTCTCTGCATAGCACGCTCCTTTTTAAGAAATCGTGTCGGTGAATCAATACTGTTAGCCCTATAGAGCAATGCGAATGCCAGATGCTTTTCGATTCAATACTGTGTAAAGATACCCACTATTTGGGCGGAATCGCACACCAGTTGAAAATTTCGCTGCGGATACAGGGCAAATCGGGGACACGAGTCAGCCGTAGTAGAGACCGGGTAATTGGCCCCGCAGAGATTGAGTTATGAATCTATGAAACAAACGCATCCGCCGAGCTATTCTTCGGCGAGTTCGATAGGCCTGAGCGCGTGCAGCCGCGGCCAATACCTCGCGTGCATCTGTTTCGCCCAACCCCAGAAGCGGCCTTGACGCAGGTCGAGTATTTCTTCATCCCACAGCTTGTGGTGCAAATAGATCGAATCTTTGCCACCCTCGTCAATCACCAACATCAGCTGGTGATCGTAGCTGGCTTCCGCTTCACGGCCCTCGATCTCAGCGGCGAGGTTCGCCGCGGCGATCTCGCCTTGCAAGACAGCCATATGCCCCATCTTCGGCCCCGGGAAATTCACCGAGTCGCCGGCAGCATACATCCGCTCAGCGCCAGTAACACGCATATGGCGATCCACGCGGATATAGTCACTCGAGTCAGTGATACCCATGTATCTTGCTTCTAAGGTGCCCTGAAAGGGCGGAATCAACATCAGCAGGTTATAGTCTATACGTTGTCTGTTGCCGGCCCATACCTTCATTTGAGTCACGCGATTAACAGGGAAGTCAGGGATAAAATCGATGCCGTGCTCGTTAAGGGCCTTCTGTAACGCGGGAAAGATTGCGGCTCCGCCTAACAAATCTCCCGGCTTTTCCGGGCTGATGATCGTGATCTTCACACGATCACGTTCGCCACGTGCCCGCAACAACCGGTCCAGGGCAAATGCCGTTTCGTAAACCGGCACGGCGAGCCGCGCGTCCTGACAGTAGCCGATGACGGCATGGCCATGGTGAAAGCCTTTGATCGCCTCACCGAATTTCAAGGCCGCGCCCACTGTCAGGAGATGATGCGCGTGCTCGAAAAAGCCCGGGACGCGTTCGGCGGCTAGTCTGCGGCCCAGCGCAAAGACGAGGTAGTCATAATTGACATGCTTCTCGAACCTGCCACCCGGAATGACCACATAACGCTCATCCGGGTTATAGTGGGAGATCTCCGCCTGGATCAATTCAACCCGTTGCGAACGCATCGCGTGGATCAGATCGAAGAAGACATCCTCCAATCCGCATCGACCGAAGGCCAGCCGCACCAGTGATGGAAAGAATGTGAATTCACGATGGCGCGAGATGAGGCTTATCCTGTTCCCGGGCCCCAATCGCTGCGCCAAACTTTCAGCGGCAATCACACCGGCGAAGCCGCCGCCCAACACGAGCACGTTTGCCATACACACCTCCTTCCTTATTGAGGAATCGCAATAACCGTGCCCGCCGCTTCCCTGGGGAAATAAAGACGGAAATCGCCATTGACTGGTTCAATCGGCTCGAAACTGTGTGTTTTTTCCCAGGAGGGTGAGTAACTTTACGCATTTAATCTTCATCGGGAAGATAAAGAGAGAATATGAAACAAACGAAATAAACGAAAAAGCCGGCATGTTTCAGAGGACGCTAAAAGTAGTTAACAGTTTTTGACTCACCGCAGAGGCGCAGAGAGCGCTGAGGAGGCGCTGAGAAAAAGAATGAATTTGAGAAAAGAGTGCAGCGAAAAGAGTTGCCGACCGGGCAATCTCTCTGCGCAACCTCTGCGTCGCTCTGCGCCTGCTCTGAAAAA
>JAKEHZ010000140.1 GCA_022614735.1 Acidobacteriota bacterium
GCCAGGGGTGAAGCGAAGCGGAGCCCCTGGAAGATGTTCAGGTGAGCATCAAGCCCTGAAGGGGCGTCATCAAAGCGGTTTTATTGCACCCCTTCAGGGCTTGAGGTTGAATTGGCGATCGTTCCCAGGGGCTCCGCTTCGCTTCACCCCTGGCTATTATCTTTCGCGCCGTTGGCGCTCTAGAGGGAAGATCATTTTCTTGAAGGCTATAGCATCTTTTCCGTTTCTTCCGTTTTCTCTTTTCGTTTATTTCGTTGGTTTCGTATTCTCCAGCTGCTCCGCTTTACTCGTCAAAATGGCATTAAACAGCAGCGGGAAAGTTGCCAGGCTCTGCCCCCGATATTGCGGCCTGAAGCCGAAGAGGATGATTCGGCCTTTACCGATCTTCGCCTCGACCATCGCCGCCTTACCGCGAATGTGCTTGTCACCCAAAATCCAACCGCTCAGCAACGGATTTTCCGCTTCCGGATAACGCGCGATTACTCGCACCTTCGTCTCGTCAATCACCTCAAACGCGGGGCCGCTTTCAAACCATGCGATCGTTTCTTTCTCCAGACCGAAAGTCAGCGGGCTCGTTGCATCGAGCTGTGTGCGAAGAATCGAACCGGGACAGTAGAAATCTCGGACGGAAACCTCTTTGAGGGCATTGCGCACAGGCACGCCAAGCCTTTCAATGGCAAAGTTCGATGCATTATTGAGCGTGATCAGTGTTCCACCGGCTTCGACAAATTCGCGCAATCCTTTGATTCCCGCCTCGCCCAATCCGCCGGCATACTCTGTCGGATAACTGCCCACACCTCCCTCATCGGATAAGCTCTCGACTGATCTTCCGGGCAAGCCATTAACCAATGCCCCTACTGATTGATCCGGAATGATGATCGTATCGTACCTGGCATTGAGATTCCCCGCGCGCGCCTCGGCATCAAGCAATGAGGTATAAGGAAACCTGTATTGATCGAAGATCCACCGCGTCCAGCCTTCATCCATCGAAGGCTGATAGTTTTTGTACATCGCAACTCTAACCCCGGAATTTGACCGAACACGTGATTGAATGACCAGGGCGATCGGCTCGGGCTGAGCATCGACGTTGAATGGTTCTTTAATTACAACAGGTTTGACGTTCATCATGAGCGATAATGTATGTGCGGTTACATCGTAAGGCCTCTTCGGTGGGCCGCCAGGATATTCGCGTAGATCAGGGTATATTCGAGTTTCGAGCAATGCCCTGGCGAAGGCTCCATATGGCTGTTTCATGAAAATTATATGCGCACCTGCCGGATATGTCTGACCATCGGCGACGAACTCTTTATTCGCGCGCCTTACCTCAACGCCTCCGCGCCTGAGGATTGAGAGCAGACGATCAAGGCCCTCAGTCTTGTAATAGTAACTCACCTCTTCGGATGAAGACGGTTCACCTGTGATCGCACCGATGAGAGCCTCTCCCTGCTCGTGTTTTTCTTGCGGAGTTCCGCTCACGGTTTTCAGCCCGCTGGTGAGCCGCTTGAAGGCATCACTGAGAGATTTCGGAACCTCCGGTTCGAGCAAGAGGAAAGCGTGAGGCAGGCCTTTCGCTTCAACGGCTCGCCTGCCGATATCGAAAAAGTTGCGTAGATACAACTCGCGATGCCGAGCGGCATGGCTCAACAAAGCCAGTGCCCCTGCGCTCTGATAATCAACAATGTCGCGAAGCGTCCACTTGCCGCCGGACCAGAGTTTCGGAAAATTCCACGAAGCGACTTTCGCATTGTAATTTGGCCCCGTCCCCAAACGATCGAACGGCACTTCGACCGGTGTCGCCAGCCTCGCACTGGCTGTTTCGGATAGTACTCGCAAACCTGCATGGTAGTGGGAGTAGGCCCGCGCAGGTGTCCAGGCGTCGAAGATCCCATTGATAACTATCCCGCTCTTGCCTTGCGCGATCATCTCCCATGCCATCGAGGAGCCCAGTGCGTTGACCCCGGCGATAATGGCCGGATCAATGTTAGGCTCCCAGGGATCGATGTATGGCGGGACGAAAAATCGGGCGCCCGTCCCGCCCATCTGGTGCACATCGTGCAGGATCTGGGGATGCCAGACGTTGAGGATTCTGTCCACGGTGAGCTGCGTCTCTGCCTGTGTGAAGGCATACCAGTCGCGATTGTTATCATGCCCGGTGTAATGATGATAAAGCTCCGGCGGCGGCGTTCCTTCAGCCCTCGTGCCGAGTGTTTTACGATACCAATCGGCGACGATGTCCGTTCCATCGGGATTGAGGGAAGGAACGAGGAGCAGAATCACGTTATCCAGAATCTGCTTGATCTCCGGACTGTTTTCTGAGGCCAGGCGATATGCCAGCTCGGTAGCTGTGAAAGTCCCTCCTACCTCGGTTGAATGAATACTGCAAGTGATGACTACTACGGTCTTGCCTCTGCGAATCAGATCGTTGACATTTGATTCGCCTGCTGAGCCGAGTGAGCGCGGATCAGCGAGCTTATCTTGAATTTCTCGAAGTTCATCGAGGCGCTTCAGATTTTCCGCCGACGAGATAGTGGCCACGATAAAGGGCCGCCTGAGCGCAGTTTTACCGAGTTCCTCGACTTTGATGCGGTCACTTGATCCGGCAAGACTGCGGAAATAATTTAGAAACTGATCCCACTTCGCGAGCTTGCGATCTTCGCCGATTTTAAAACCTAATACAGCCTCGGGCGCAGGGGTGTTTGCATTGTTTGACGAAGTCTGAGCATTCACTTTGCCGAGACCCGGCAAAAGCAGGCTCGTAAGCAGCATGGCGAGAATAGAGAGGCGAAAAGGTCTTGTAGTCATCGCATTTAGCTTCAAAAATTAAGGTCTTGCATGTAAAATCTCGCTTGATTTCAGCATCTGGTACCTGTAATTTAACACCGCAATCGAGATAAGCAACCCCGCATTTGTTCTCATCAGCGGATTCACCAAAATTTTTTAACAGAAGGATTTTCAGCTTCCCGAGATTGTAAACATGAAAGCATTGCTTGTGACCTTCGCTCTCCTGCTCACCGGCTGCGCATCGGCTTCAAGTCGCGATACCAGAATGGCTATGTCCTTCGCGGGTGGGGGTTCGGCCAGACCTGCAGCTTATCGTGATCCGCACTCGCTCAACCGCTATGTTGATCGCCTGATGGGTGACGGGCGCAACTGGCGACAACATGGCGTTTATATTGAGACGCTCAATGGCTCTGAGCCATTGGCAATGTTGAATGAGAATGCTGAGTTCAACCCCGCTTCGGTGATTAAACTGGCGACCACCCTGGCTGCGCTCGATAGGCTTGGCCAGAATTACCGCTTTCGCACCGAGTTCCGCGTCACCGGCGAAATCGATCCGCAGACCGGAGAATTGATGGGCGATCTTATCCTGCTCAGCGGAGGTGACCCATCGTTCTCACTCTCTGACGCGCAACGAGTCGGCGATGCCTTGCGGAGTCGTGGCATTCGCCGAGTGAATGGATCTCTGATAGTTGTTGGGGCATTCACCTGCAATGAAAACTCAAGCACGAGTGTCTCGGCCAATGTTTTCCGGCGCCAGACAAAACAGGCGTTTCGCCAACCGATAATCTACGAGGGATTCGAGAGGTACAGACCGCGGGGCCTTCCCCTGCTTACAGTTGAATCTGATTCGCTCCTGAACATCGTGCAATATCTAAATGCGCACAGTGTGAACGCGATGGCCGATATGCTCGCTATGCACATCGGCGGAGCAAAAGGCGTACAAAGATTTTTAGTGGAAAGCATCGGGATGCCCAGAAATTCAGTCTACATCTCAAATGCCTCCGGATTGGAAGTTAATCGAATGACACCGCGAGCCACCGTCAGTCTCTTACGCGCAATGATGCAATGGCTCTCGACCCATCGTCTCAATCCATCAGCCGTCATGGCAGTTGCCGGTATCGACGCAGGGACTTTGCGCGGCCGTTTCACAGAAGGGGCATTCGCCGGCAGTGTCGTCGCCAAAACCGGCACCCTGCACAGCACAGACAATGGAGTGGCGGCGCTGGCTGGCGTCATGTACACACGCAACCGCGGGCCGTTGTTGTTTGCTGTCTATGATATGGCTGAAGGGAAACGCGTAGCACATCTGCGCAGAGTGCAAGACGAGTTTCTCAAACAGCTGATGCTCGAATGCGGCGGTCCAACCTACACATCCAGCCGTGGCGGAATCGGGAATAAAGATCGTCCTCGGAGTCGGCTGATTCTGGCCAATTAAACAGTATTCAGTTGTAACTACTCAGCCGCGTAGCGGCTGAGTAGTTACAACTGAATACTATTTTATAACTCTTCTCAAGGCAAAGCTGCGCGTATCTTTCGCTCGATCTGTGGCGAGAATACCGTCGAGATGATCGATCTCGTGCTGAAGCAATTCCGACAAATCACCGCTCAATGTGATCGTCTGCTGTGAGCCATATTCATCCGTGTAACGGACGAGGACCTCGTGGTGCCGGTGTACGCGCACCATCAACTCAGGAAACGAGAAACAATCGTCCCAGATCTCCATCATCTCACGACTCGCCCGGATGATAGTGGGATTGATGAGCGGCATCGGCTGGGCGCCATCGGACAACTTGACAAAGATTATGCGGCGATGTTCTCCAATCTGAGGGGCCGCAATCGCCCGCCCGAATCCCTGGCGATGACGGAAATCTGAGAGAGTCTCTGCCAGATCGCTGATGATCTCCTGCGTCTCGCCGGAGCGTACATTGGAGACAGTTTGAGATGGGTGCCACAGCTGTGGATTACCAAGAAGCAGAATTTCTCGGACGGGCATATGTTATGCTCCTGATCCTTGAATTGTTGGGAGTGGGTTCGCTTTGACCGAGAAGGAGTTTAGCAGACTTGTGAAAAGAATGATAACCAATAATATTTTTAATCCTCAGATACGAGTTATGCTCTTCGATTTCGACGGCACGCTCGTCAACACAACTCCTTTGATTCTTAGGTCTTTCCGCGCCACCTGGGCAAAATTCTTTGGCTTCACGCTCGACGACCGAACCTTCATAAAAACGTTCGGGATGCTGATCCATACCGCGATCAAGCAGCTAATCGAGCTTTCCGCCGCAAACGGTCAGATCGCTCTACCGAACGACCTCAATGCAGAAGCTGAAGAGGTTTTGCATGTTTATCGCGCATTCAATCTGAAATGGCACGATGAGATGATTGAACCATTCCCAAACATTGTGGAAGTATTGGAAGAGTTGAGATTACGGCATCTCAGGCTCGGCGTCGTATCATCAAAAATCAGGAAGGGTGTCGAGCATGGATTGAATCTTTTCCAAATGGCTGAGTTGTTCGATGTCATCATCGGCGCAGAAGATGTAGACAACCATAAACCTCATCCCGAGCCCCTGCTTAAAGCAATGGAGAGATTGGAAGCCATGCCGAGGGAAACTATTTTCATTGGCGATAGCACGCACGACATTGTGGCCGGACGTGCGGCTCAAATGCTCACTGCTGCAGCGACCTGGGGACCGTTTCAAAGGGAAGATTTAGAGAGTTTGCTGCCGGATTACCTGCTCGACGAGCCGAGTGAAATATTGACGATGGTTAAACTATGACTGAAGAGAGAATACGTCTTACGCGCTCCAGATCTGCCGGCGTATCAACTCCCACCGACCGATGCTCAACGGGGACCACTTTGATCTTGAAACCGTTATCGAGCGCACGCAGTTGTTCCAGCGCCTCACTCTGTTCAAGCCTGGTCGGTTTTAACCTGCTATACCTTAGCAGAAACTCACGCCGATAGGCATAGAGGCCTGTATGTTTCGAGTACAACTTTAGCAATTCGGGTTGAGCGTGGAGCGCGGCTTCTATTGATCCGTGCTCAAGAACTTCTCTCCGTGGGAAAGGAATCGGATTTCGCGAGAAGTAGATCGCGAAGCTCTCTCGATCAACGACAACTTTAACGACGTTCGGGTCGAGCACATCTTCGGCGGTTTCAATCGGCTCGCAGGTTGTGCTCATGACAACGGAGGAAGAGGCAAGTAAGGGGGCGATAGCAGATTCAATGGATGAGGGTTCGATGAGAGGCTCGTCCCCCTGCACGTTGACTATGATTTCGGCATCGAGTTTTGATGCGACCTCAGCCAGACGATCAGTGCCTGTGTTGTGATAGGGTGAGGTCATGACTGCTTCTTCGCCGGCCGCGATTACAGCGTTGAGCACCCGTTCGTCATCGGTTGCGACGATCACGCGATTGATAGAAGGGACTCCACGTGCACGTCTGACAACATGCAACACCATTGGTTCCCCTACGATGTCAACTAGTGGCTTGCCCGGCAAACGAGTGGAAGCGTAACGCGCGGGGATGATGGCGACAATTTTTAAGCTCATAATAAATTCTGACTCGAGATTTTAGCTGAAGATCAACAACAGGTCACTGGAGGATTACTGATTGCGGATTGCGGATTGCGGATTGCGGATTTATCTCGGCAATCTCTCAGTGAAACCCAATCGGCATTTATTTAATTGCAATCCGCAATCCGCAATCCGCAATCAATTTCGTGCTTTCTTTTTCACGGCCAAATCTTTAATATCTAAGATCAAGTACAGACACAGAATTTTCGAGGCTCTAATATTCATTTCATATGGGATTCGCAACCAAGGCAATTCACGCAGGACAGGAACCAGATCCTTCGACCGGCGCTGTCAGTGTGCCGATCTATCAAACTTCAACCTATGTCCAGGAAGCTCTTGGCAGACACAAAGGTTTCGAGTATGCCCGGACGCAAAATCCGACGAGGCTTGCGCTAGAGCGCAATCTTGCCGCTCTTGAGGGTGGATATGCAGCGCATTGTTTCGCTTCGGGGATGGCGGCAATCGATACGATTCTGAAACTGCTTAAGGCCGGAGATCACGTCATCGTTTCCGAAAATACCTATGGAGGCACATATCGCTTGTTCGAGAGTGTGCTGAAAAATTTCGGGCTCGATTTCAGTTATGTTGACACCACAGAGGCGGCAAATGTCGAGAGGGCGTGGAACGAGAAGACACAGATGGTATTCATCGAAACCCCGACCAACCCGATTATGGCAATTGCGGATTTGGAAGGGATCGGCACTCTGACGCGCAAACGCGGCAAACGGCTCGTTGTGGATAACACATTTATGAGCCCGTATTTTCTGCGTCCGATCGAGTACGGGGCGGAGATTGTCGTTCATTCGACGACCAAATACCTCAATGGTCACAGCGACAGCGTCGGTGGCGTCGTCGTGACGATAAAACCAGAGGACGCAGAACAGATAGGCTTCCTGCAGAACGCAGTCGGGGCAATTCTCTCGCCGTTCGATGCTTTTCTGGTCTTACGCGGCATAAAAACACTTGCCGTCCGCATGAGGCAACACGATGAGAATGGCCGGCGGGTTGCCGCTTTCCTCGCGGAGCATCCCAAAGTAGTGAAGGTCTACTATCCCGGATTGCCGCAGCATCCGCAACATGAGCGAGCGAAACGGCTGATGTCAGGTCATGGCGGAATGATCGCCTTTGAGACAGGTACGCTTGCGGCTGCGCGCGCAGTATTGGATAATGTGCGCCTCTGCGCGCTCGCTGAAAGTCTAGGTGGTGTTGAGACATTGATTTCTCACCCTGCAACAATGACTCATGCTTCGATCCCGGCAGATCAGCGTGCACGGCTCGGGATTACCGACGGGCTCGTGCGGATATCTGTTGGTATCGAAGATGTTGATGACATCATTGCCGACCTGGATGCCGCGCTTCAAAAGGCATAGAGCGAGTGGAAATGCAGTGACAGGTAACAAGTGATATGCCTGGCCCATTTGTTACTGAAGCTTGATATCTAATGGCTCATTTATTTTGTTTTTATGGCCGAGCTTTCAACCATCAACCTAGCGCTCTATGCCCAGACTGATGTGGGCATGGTGCGCAGTGGCAACGAAGACAACTTTCTTATCCTCGATCTGTCATCCGGCAAAAGCTGGACTGCCAGTGAGGAAGAACCGAAAGATTTATTGACCTATTCACAGGGCTTTTATGGCTCATTGCTAGCCGTGTCTGATGGGATGGGGGGGGCGCTTGCGGGCGAGGTGGCTTCACGTATGGCAGTTGAAACCGTGCGTGACAGGATGCTCCAGCTGCAGGCGCACGAAATCTACGGGAAGATACCATTTGAGGAACGTCTGCGTCTTTCCATCGAGGAAGCCAATATCCTGATCAACGGCGAAAGCCAAACCAACCCTGCGCACAAGGGGTTGGGCGCCACTTTCACTGCTATCGCCACTCACGAGAATAAGATCTATTTTGCTCAGGTCGGTGATAGTCGTGCTTACTTGATTCGACATGGCATAATCGACCGCATCACAAAGGACCAATCGCTCGTTCAACAGCTGATTGACGCCGGGCAAATCACCGAGGAAGAGGCTGAGACGCACAGCTACCGCAATGTCATCCTGCAAGCCCTGGGCGCTCACAATAACGTCAATGTCGAAGTTAGCTGTTTATCGCTCTTCCAACTCGACACCCTCGTCATCTGCAGCGATGGTCTCTCGGGCAAGATGCATCAGGACGAGATTTTGCGTGTAGTCCAGGAAGCCGGCGACTTCAAGACTGCCTGTCAATCTTTGATTGACCTGGCCAATGAGCGCGGTGGTGAGGACAACATTACTGTTGTCGTGGTTCAATTCTCGGGCATCGCTCTCCCCCAACCGACCGGAGAGTCGATCGAGCCGCAAAGTCTGGCGCGCTCACCCGATACACCCACGGAAATCAACTGGGGGCTGGGTGCGAAGACCGATTCGCTCAACGCACCACCACCGCCCCCCCTATCAAAAGTTGATGGCGACGCCAAGCCGACAGAAGCACTCCCGACCCCTCCCACCGAGTCCACGCCTTTTACGGCTAAAATTCAGCGCCCTCCTTCAGATTCGTCCCGAACAAACGATCTGTCGGATCGGCGCGGGCCAATCACCTCTGTCTTTGGGCCTGGGGATTTCGAGGATGATCCCCAAATCGCGGCTATCCCAAAATCAGCTCAGGTCACAGCTCCACTCGAGCAGCGTCAAACCAAGCCGCTTGCCACCTCGCCAACTCAACCTGTCACGACTACGGCTGTTACGGGTGCATCGTCGCCCGTAAACCACAATCCTGTGAACACGACGAATAGAGCCGCAATGGACACCTATTCGGAGGAGAAAAGCTCCAGGACGAGTCTTTTTATTTTAGCCGGTCTGCTGGTTATAGGGTTGGCGGGATTGGTCGTTGGCGTGACCTCGATTCTGAAACGTCAAGCGCAGGAGCGCAGCGCGCAACAGCAGGCGCAGATGAAAGAACAGATTGATAATCAAAATCAGAAGGAAGGGCAGATCGAACGCCTGCGGGAAAAAATCGCGGAGATGTACAAAAAGCTTCAAACTGCCGACAAACCAGCGCTGAAAGATAAACGAACTTTATGGCACGATAACTTGAATAGACTGAGCCTTCGACTCGAGGCCGTGACCAGAATTCCTCCTGATCAACTACAGCAGATCAGCCATGAATGTGACGAAATCGGGAAAGAACTCAAGAAGATCGAAGACGAAGTTAACAACCTCCAGGGGCTCCTGCCTTTGCATTTGACCAACCGCCAGCCCATCAAAATATAAGAAGATGCTAGATGTTAGATGCTAGATGCTAGGACGCTCACCTAGATGCTAGACGCTAGGTGAGAGTCCTAGCATCTAGCATCTAGCATCTTCTTCATTCTCTACTCAGCAATCACAAAGACCGATTTGACTCCTGAGATCTTTCGAATACTCGAGATAACCGGTCCAACATCCACCTTGTGTTGTGGCGGGGTCTTGATCGTAACCTGACCTGATTTGACTTCGGAGTACCACTTTTCCGTCTCCGGATTTTCGCTGAGGAGCTCGCGCAGATCGGATTGAATGTCAGCATCGCTCCGACCAACGACAGTGTCACTGGCGGCTTGAGTACCACGCTCAACAGTCTTCGCTCCCTTCTTGGTCGTATCGCCAACGTCCTGCGCAACCTCTTTTGTTTTCGACACGGCCCCGCTTCCGGCCGCCTTGGTCTTATCATATCCGGCCTCAGTCTTATCCTTGACCTTATTCGCGGTGTTTCCCATGGCTTTACCGGTCGAGACGGTCTTGTCTTTGATTCCGTACCCGATAGCAGGCAAAATACCGCTCCGCCGTTCGTTGTCTCTCTCCTTGCCGGTGGCAGGATAAGGCAACTCCAGTTTTTCATAAGTAGCGCGATCTATTCGCCCCGTCACCTTCAATCCATTTTCAGATTGATATTCCTTCACCGCCTCGCGCGTCGTTCGATCGAGCACCCCATTGGGTTTCGCATTATAGTAGCCGCGACGTTTCAGTTCGGTTTGAACTGCCACAACCTCCTTCTCGCTGATCCGCCACTGTGTTGGGGTTTCTTCCACTGTTGCCGTCTGTGCAATCCCGGAGATCGCAAGTAAGACCAGAATTGCGCCAGCTGAGAACAAGGCAACGATTTTCCTCATAAGAACTCCTTTTCAATAGAAGGTGATTTGAAAGAGCCGGGGGGTTTGATAATTATACATGGAATCGTGTTGGAGTGTAGGTTGCCGAGTCTTGATTGCGGATTGCGGATTGCGGATTTAATTGGAACTTATATTTATCCAATCCGCAATCCGCAATCCGCAATCCGCAATCAAGACTCCGACGCTTTCTTCGCGCGCTTGCGTGCCTCACGCGGCACTTGAATTTTATACTTTTTGATCTTGCTGTAGAGTCTCGGACGGTAGATTCCGAGAATTTGTGCGGCTGCCTGCTTGTTGCCTCGCGTGCGCTGCAGAGTTTCCCTGATCACCAGGCGCTCGATCTCTTCCAGCTTCATATTTGGGGGCACGTAGAATGCATCGGCCGGCGCTTCTCCTACCTGTTCGCCGAACGGCAGATCCTCAGGTTCAATGCGCGGCCCCTTGGCCAAAAGTACGGCACGCTCGATAGCATTTTGCAATTCACGCACATTGCCCGGCCAGCGATGAGTGAAGACACGTTGAAATGCCACCTGTGAAAATCCCTGTAATGGACGGCTGTACTTCTCCTTGAACATCTTGAAGAAATGATCCGTCAACAGCTGCAGATCCTCGCTGCGCTCGCGCAGCGGCGGGACGTTGATTGTGATCGTCGTGATCCGATAGAAGAGGTCCTCGCGCATCAAGCCTTCTTTGATCGCCTCGCGCGGTTCGCGATTGGTGGCGCAAATCAGGCGAAAATCGGCTTCAAATGTCTCGGTCGATCCGACCGGACGAAAGCGACGTTCTTCCAACACGCGCAGCAGTTTCGGCTGCAGTTCAATCGGCATCTCACCTATCTCGTCCAGGAGCAAGCTACCGCCCTTCGCCTGTGCGATGAGGCCCGTGCGATTCTGAATTGCTCCGGTAAAAGCCCCCTTGACGTAGCCGAACAGTTCGGCTTCGATTAACTCCTTCGGCAGTGCCGAGCAATTGACCTTGACGAACTCCCGATCGGCGCGCAGCGAATTGAAATGAATTGCATTCGCAATCAGTTCCTTGCCTGTGCCCGATTCGCCTATGATCAAGATGTTGGCGTCGCTCTTGGCGACACTCTCAATAGTCTCGTAGATCATCTGCATCGCTTTCGATGCGCCGATGATGCTCGAGTATTCACGCCGTTGAAAATGCTTACGCAGGTTTTGCGATTCGCTGACGAGCCGCCGTCGCTCGAGGGCTTTCTCAACCAGGATCAGAATCTGTTCCGGTTCGAATGGTTTTTCGACAAAGTAGAAAGCCCCGGATTTCGTTGCCTCGACTGCTTCTGTGATCGACCCGTGACCTGTGATAACGATCACTTCAGTTTCCGTGGAGAGGGCTTTGACGGCACGCAATAAAGAAAATCCGCCGTGGTGGTCGTCGGGCAACTGGAGATCTGTCAGCACAAGATCAAAAATCTGCTGCTGGACCGCATCTCTACCCGCACTCAGGTTCGAGGCTGTTTCGACTTGATAACCTTCGGCGCCCAGCAAATATCGCAGGCCATCGGTGATCGAGGGCTCATCATCAACGACAAGGATTTTGTCTTCTCTTTTCAATGACAACTCTCTCTATTGCGGATTACGGATTGCGGATTGCGGGTTTAAGAGCAACTTTCATTTTCAAATCCGCAATCCGCAATCTGCAATCTGCAATCATATGGGTAGTACCACCTGCACGATAGTTCCCTGAGTAGATGCAGCCAGCGCTATTACCCTTCCGCTGTGCTCTTCGATGATCCGTCGCGCCAGCGCCAGTTCAAGTGAACTGTTTTTGATACGGTCACCCGTCTGAAGATCGAAAAGTGTCTCTCTCTGCTGCTCGCTGAGCATCTCGCCCTGATTAACGATCTCAATTTGCATTTCACCGGGTCGTGACTGCACCTTGATCCGAACAATACCGCCTTCAGGTGATGAATCTATGGCGCGTGTGATGATCGAACCCAGCGCAGTACGGAGATGCTGAATATCGAGAGAGGCCCCAGGCAAGCCATTTTCGATCTCAGCCTCGATCTTCACCTTACGCGCTTCTGCTCGCATCGTCTGATCGCTGATCGCCTGACTGAAAAAGGATGCCGGATCAACGGGCTCGTGTTTCAGATCCAGCGGCCGTGTCAGCTTGCTTATGAGCGAAGCCTGCTCGGCCATCGTATTCAAACCCTGTATGATCTTTTCCGCGATCTCCAGGCCTTCAGGCTGATCGGCAAAACGTTTCTTGAGATAGGCTGCATAGAGTTTCAACCCGCCCATCTGATTCTTGAAATCGTGAATCAGTCGTGAAGTCATTCGACCTGCTTCGAGCAAATACCTTCGCTCTCTGGCGAGCGCTTGATGATCCAATCCTATGAGGATCAAATGCTCCTGTTCTAAATCATCAAGCATTTGCAGGGTCGCTTGATACGCACCGCCACTGCATCTTATAGGAAAACTTTCTGAATGCTTTTCCGATTCGATGAATGTTACAAACCTTGATTGCAACTCAAGACAATCAATCCTCCGCGCCAGCTCGGCAATCGTCGAATTTTCGACCGCGCTTAAGTCGGGGAATCCGGCGAAGGAAATGAATGGCTGGTTGGTGGCAATGATTCTGCCATCGGTATGACATAGTACCATCATCGGGCCGCTTGCTATCTCATTCTTCATCGCATTGAATGGGCGCGGGGGAGTAGGGGAAGGAGTTTATCGGGTCGCCTTCACGCACAATAATCAGGTCTTATTACTTGTTCTTTCTTTGCCTCAGCAAATAGCTGGAGCATCAGTTATTTCTATTTGAACCTTTATTTAGCGAGCTAGGATAACGAGCGTATGCTAGCAAAAAGCCATATCAATCTCAATAAACGCCATTCCCTGTCGCGTCTGTTTATGGAATGCTTGAAGCCACTTGTGACGACTGTTAGAATGCCCGCCACTCCATTATGACAAGAAAATCATATCGTATTCTGATCGCTGAAGACTTTGAAGAGAACCGCACCGCGTTGAAACTGATGCTCAAGCTAGCCGGATTTGAGGCTCTGGAGGCTTGTGACGGAGAGCAGGCAATTGAGATGGTGCGGTGCGAGAAACCTGACCTCGTACTAATGGACATTTCACTGCCGGTCATTGACGGCTTGCAGGCGACTCGAGAGTTACGCGCCGATGCCGAGTGCAAACAGCTGCCGATCATTATCGTTTCAGCCTATGACAGCCAGGAGACCCGCGACGAAGCCCACGCAGCTGGAGGAACTGATTACATCAGCAAGCCGATAGAGTTTGATGATTTGAGGGAGATGCTCGAGAAGTATCTGGGTGAAAGGTAATGAAAAGCAGTTTTCAGTTTTCAGTTTTCAGTTGGGGCGAATTACCACCGAAAACTGAAAACTGAAAACTGTTTTTCCTGTCGATTTCTCCTCCGTACATTCGTTATCCAGGTGAGAAGCGATAAGCTACACAACAAGATCATCTTAAAAGGAGAAATTTCTGTCTATGCCCAACTATATTTTTTTGCTGCACGAAGATCCGGCTAATTTTCAACAAATGAGCGCTGAGGATTTTCAGGCGATCATCAAAAAATACACGGCCTGGAGTGACCGGATGCGTAAGGCAGGCTCACTGTTGCGAGGGGAAAAACTACAGGACGGCACAGGCCGAGTATTGCGTAAAACCGGTGATAAACCAACTATCATAGATGGCCCCTACACCGAAAGCAAAGAAGTGGTCGGTGGTTTTTTTGAATTTCAGGCTGAAAATTATGAGAAGGCTGTCGAGATCGCACGCCAATGCCCTCACCTCGAATACGGCGCAATTGAGATACGCGAGATCGAGCCTACCAGTTAGAGCATTTATCGAAACGCTAGCAGATGGAGAACCCGGCAAAGCAGCAGACTGAGATTTTGGTCGATCACCTCTTCCGGCATGAGGCGGGGAAGATCGTGGCAACGCTCGTCCGTATCTTCGGCTCGCGCTATCTCGATCTTGCCGAAGATGTTGTGCAGGACACGATGATTCGCGCACTTCAGCTGTGGCCATTTCAGGGCATTCCCGAGAACCCTGAAGGCTGGCTCACCCTGACGGCCAAAAGGCGAGTCATTGATCTTTTGCGTAGAGAGGCGTCGCTCGCTGACAAAATCACCGAGATCGAACGAAACTTGCCGCAAGTAACGAGAGGCGAGGAAGGTCCGGGTGATGAGGATAAAATGGATGATGAACTGTCATTGATCTTCATGTGCTGCCATCCCGCGATTCCGCGCGAATCTCAAGTGGCTCTGACTCTGAAAACAGCTTGCGGTTTCAGCATTGGCGAGGTCGCGCGCGCGTTCCTGATACAACAGGCAACAATTGCGCAGAGGATCGTGCGGGCCAAACGTCAAATCCGCGAGCGAGGCATTGTCTTCGAAATACCCATTGCCGATCAGTTGTCTGAACGCCTCAATGCTGTATTGCAGGTCCTCTATCTGCTCTTCAACGAGGGTCACAGCGCAACGCAGGGTGAAAATCTGGTGCGCGACGATTTTTGCGAGGAGGCGATTCGCCTGGGACTACTGCTGGCGCGCCATCCGCGAACCGGACGGCCTGAAGTCCATGCACTCCTGGCGCTCATGATGCTGCAGGCAGCAAGACTGCCTGCGCGAACGAAACCAGATGGCGCAATCGCGCTGTTGGCGGATCAGGATCGTTCACAATGGAACCAGCGTCTGATCGGGCTCGGAATGCGACATCTTGCACAATCGGCAGGCGGCAGCGAAATGACCTCTTATCACCTGCAAGCCGAGATCGCCGCGATTCACGCGACAGCGAACAGCGATGCTGAAACCGATTGGGCGCGGATCACAACGCTCTACGATCAGCTCCATCAGATCGAACCTTCACCCATTGTCGCACTCAATCGCGCGGTGGCTCTCTCCCGCTGGAGAGGGCCATGGGCAGGAATAAACGCGTTGAATGAGATTAAACACCATCCAATGCTTAGCAATTACCATCTTCTGCCGGCCGTACTGGCAGATCTGTGGAACAGGGCTGGGGATGCAACCAAAGCCGCCGAGTATTACAGCGCGGCCCTTAACTGTCCGTGTACGGAGCCGGAGCGCCGGCTTCTCCAATCGCGTCTCGAAAACGAAAGGGCACTCTGCAAAGCTGAAGAGGGAAAACGGAACAAACGGAAATAACGGAACAAACGGAAAAAGCATAGAGAATTTGGCAAGTTTCATACGAGGCCGAAACTTGCCAAATTCTCTATGCTTTTTCCGTTTGTTCCGTTATTTCCGTTTGTTCCGTTTTCCCTTCTTCCATTATTTCGTATTCTCTCTTCTCATTTGCCGGATCTGTTCGATCAATTGCGGCAAATCCCTTTTAGTATAGAGTGGAAGATCTGCGATTGAATCGGCAATAGCCGATGTTCTGCCTTCTGAAATGAACGATGCAATGAACTGCGATCTCGATATCTCACTCTCATCTGCGCCCGACAGATAGATCGCATCTATCAAGCCATTCAAAAGCGCGTATCTGGCTGAGGGTTTCAACTGCACATGATCGGCGCGCGAAACCAGCAGAGCAAAATCAGCCCTGATGAACCTGAGAAAACTCGCGCCTTCGATAAAAACATTGCGCGCTTGGACGCGCTCGAGGGCTCGCTTAATTCCCTGCTCTACCTGATCGTTCGTCACGATCACCCAATGAACATCCGCAGCACCTGCGTCCCAATAGAGCCCGGTATCTTTGCCAGAGGCGTAAGTCTCCGCGCGTCCCGAGCGGATCACCGGCTCGGCGCTCAGCAAAGAGCTGACACAGCAAGCGTGCGGGTCTTTGCCACACGAACGATAATGCCCGCGCGTGAGCTTGATCGCTTCCCAGGCTTCGTGACGGGACAACTCACGCAGAAGCTCGCAGAGGAGGGTCGTTTTGCCGCAGTTAGAAGATATCCCAGAGATGGCAATGATCTTGTTTGCGGATTGCGAATTGCGGATTGCGGAGTTCATATTGCGAATTTGCCGAGTGCAGAGCGGAATTGCGATTGCGGATTGCGGCTTGCGGATTGGGGATTGCGGATTGATGTACAGCAACCTTTCCAGGTTGCTGTTGTTTCGTCAATGGTCACATCAGTGAGTCAACAGCAACCTGGAAAGGTTGCTGTACATCAATCCGCAATCCCCAATCCGCAAGCCGCAATCCGCAATCGCATCAGGCCGTCGTCGCTGCCGCAGTAGCGCCAGTCTCATCGGCAAGCGCCGCGTGTGCTGCGGCCAGCAGCGCAATCGGCACTCGATATGGCGAGCAGCTCACATAGTTCAATGCCACCTTATGACAGAAGATCACCGATTCAGGATCGCCCCCGTGTTCACCACAAATGCCGACTTTCAGGTCAGGCCGTGCCGACCGGCCTCTTTTTACGCCCATATCTATCAGCTGGCCAACGCCTTCCTGATCAAGCGTCTGGAACGGATCGTCCGGGAAGATCTTCTTATCGACATAGAAGGGCAGGAAGCGGCCCGCATCGTCTCGGCTCAAGCCCATCGTCGTCTGCGTCAGGTCGTTCGTACCGAAGCTGAAGAACTCTGCCACTTCGGCGATGCGATTTGCAGTCAATGATGCGCGTGGCAATTCGATCATTGTGCCGACCAGATATTCGACTCGCTCGTTCTCGCGCGCGAAGACTTCTTCAGCCACGCGGCGAACGACATCAGCCTGAAGTTTCAGCTCATTCACGTTGCCGACCAGAGGGATCATTATCTCCGGCTTGACGACCACACCTTCGCGTTTGACCTTCACTGCTGCCTCAAAAATTGCGCTCGCCTGCATCTCGGTGATCTCCGGATAGACGATGCCCAAACGGCAGCCGCGATGACCGAGCATCGGGTTGAACTCGTGCAGCTGGGCAACGCGGGCTTTGGCTTCCTTGAACGGCATCTTGATCTTCTTGCTCAGATCTTTGAGCGTCTGGTCATCGTGCGGGACGAACTCGTGCAGCGGCGGATCGAGTGTGCGGATCGTCACCGGATAACCATTCATCGCGCGGAAAATGCCGACGAAGTCACCCCGCTGGAGTTCCAACAACGATGACAGGGCACCGATGTAAAGCTCGCTCGGCCGCTTGATCTTCTTCTCGAGCTCTTTGACGCGCTTTCTGGCTGCCGGTTTCTTGTCCTTCGAAGCCTTCTCCACCTCAGCCTTCGCAGTCTCGAGCTGGGCTTCAAGAGCTTTGTAATCGGCCGATGAAAGGATCATCTGGCGCACGCTGTCAATGCGGTCACCCTCGAAGAACATATGCTCGGTCCGGCACAAGCCGATGCCTTCGGCGCCAAAACCGCGTGCGACCGAAGCATCGTGCGGCGTGTCGGCATTGGCGCGTACGCCGAGCTTGCGGAACTCGTCGACATATTCCATGAGAGTCCTGAAATGGCCACTTACCTCAGGTTCGATAAGCGGCACCTGGCCCAGAATGACCCTCCCGGTCGATCCATCAAGCGTGATCCATTCGCCTTTCCTGACGGTGAGTTCTCCGACAGTGAAGAGCTGATTTGCATAATCGACTATGACATCACCGCATCCGGCAACGCAGCATTTGCCCATGCCACGGGCTACAACAGCAGCATGAGATGTCATTCCCCCACGAGAAGTCAGAATCGCCTGCGCCGCAACCATGCCGTGGAAGTCTTCCGGCGAAGTTTCGGTGCGGACGAGGATGACTTTCTCACCATTTTTCCCCATCTCTTCCGCGGTATCCGGATCAAAGACGACCTTGCCCATGGCTGCGCCGGGAGACGCGGGCAGACCAACAGCGATAACCTCAACCGGGGATTTAGGATCGATCATCGGATGTAGGAGTTGATCGAGTTGGGCCGGTTCAACGCGTTTCACTGCAGTGGCTTTGTCAATCAAGCCCTCCTCTACCATCTCAATGGCGATCCGGACTGCAGCCGAACCAGTTCGTTTGGCGTTGCGCGTTTGCAGCATCCAGAGCCTGCCGCGCTCGATAGTGAATTCCAGGTCCTGAACATCCTTGTAGTGTTTCTCCAGCCGCTCAGCGACCTGGCTGAACTGTTCGTAGATTTCGGGCATCTCTTCTTTCAACTGTGCGATCTTCTTCGGTGTGCGGATGCCCGCGACGACGTCTTCGCCCTGCGCGTTCTGCAGATATTCTCCGTAGATGATTTTTTCGCCCGTTGCGACGTCTCGAGTGAATGCCACACCCGTGCCCGAATCCTCGCCCATATTGCCGAAGACCATAGTCATAACGTTGACGGCAGTGCCGAGATTGTCATCAATCTTATGAACGCGGCGATAGTCTTTCGCACGCTTACCGTTCCATGAAGCGAAGACGGCTTTGATGGCCAGTTCGAGTTGCTTGAGCGGATCGGTCGGAAAAGCCCGGCCGGTCTCCTTCTTGACAATTGCTTTATAGTCCTCGATCAATTCTGCGAGATTTTCTGCTCCGACCTGGGTGTCTTCTGTCACACCTAGTTTCTTTTTGTATTCGTTAAATTTGTGCTCGAATTTTTCGGCATCGATGCCCATCACAATCTTGCTGAATAGTTGTATGAATCGGCGATAGGCATCATAAGAGAACCGTTCGTTGCTGGTGAGTTCGGCAAGAGCGGCACGCGTCTCTTCGTTGAGGCCGAGATTGAGCACAGTATCCATCATTCCGGGCATAGAAAATTTCGCGCCCGAACGCACCGAAACGAGCAGCGGGTTTTCCGTCCCGCCAAATTTCTTCCCGGTCGACCGTTCAATCTTCTCTAAAGCAGCCAGTGCTTCTTCCCACATCCCCTCGGGGAATTTCTCTCCCTCTGCATAGTATGCCGTGCAGGCTTCAGTTGTTATCGTAAACCCCGGTGGAACGGGCAGCCCGGCATTGGTCATCTCAGCCAGGCCCGCGCCTTTGCCCCCGAGCAGGTCTTTCATCTTGCCTGTGCCCTCGGCTCTGCTATCGGCGAAAAGGTAGACATACTTTTGACTCATCGTTTGTTCTTATCTCCTCTGCAACTACTGGGAGCGCAAGCGCTCCCAGTAGTTGTCATTGTTTCTGGGCGTCGTCATGAACGACTCCTTAAATTATCTTTAAATTGCACCTAAAACTATTTATCCATTTTTTCAGTAACTACTCAGCCGCATCGCGGCGATTGACTTTAGCTGTGTCCTTCAGGGCACGGAAAGCCGTTTCATAATTGTTTCCAGTCGCGTCAGCGACGGTTGATTCATTTGGCGACGGAACTCAACCGTCGCTGACGCGACTAAGTCCTCTTTTCTATTGCAGACCGTGCCCTGAAGGACACGGCTAAAGTCAATCGCCGCTATGCGGCTGAGCAGTTACTTTTTTCAACAGGTCTCCACCGGCCTCAACCGGTCTAAAACCTCGTAAGATCTCAACTCGCGTTCGAGTACGCGGCTGATCAGTCGCATCGCAATATACCCGATTTGATTGATCACATACTCATCCCGCGGTGATGATAAAAATTTCGCTGGCGATTGCGTCAGGATTTCCTGAATAGTCCTCCATTCAATCGATCCCAATTCGTCGCCGAGCATTCTGCTGCACGAAGCACATTGCGGGGCACCTTCATTAGTCAGCCAGACTGAAGGCTCTTGCATCAGCTCCCTATGGCAAATGGAGCAATATTTCCAATCGGGGAAAAAGCCTGCCAGCTTGAGCATCCAGATCTCAAAATAGCGCACGATTGGCGGTAACTGAGATCTTGTTGAGCCGCGTAATGACTCGAGTGTCGCCGCAATCAACTTGTAAACCCGTTCGTCCGGCTCATGGTCGGGAATGAATTCGATCACCAGTTCAGCGAGGTAATGCATAACGCCGAGCAGTTCGCTGCTCATCCCTTCGAAGAACTGTGAGCGGATGATCTCGCAATCCGAGACGGAAACCAGCTCTTTGTTCTCTTTCTGAAAGTAGACGAGGGCGACTTCGGTGAATGATTCGAGGCTGGCCCCATATTTGCTGCGCAAACGCCGCGCTCCGTGGGCCACCCCGCGCAATTTTCCCGCATCACGAGTGAAAAACACGCAGACCTTATCAGCCTCTTTAAGCGTGAATGTTCGTAGGACAAAGGCGTCTGTTTCGTGCAGCGGCATAAAAGCCAATCGTAAATTATCAGGCTGCAATAGTAAACCGAAGGCAGGGCAGAGGCAGGGCTATTGCAAAGTCGATTGTTTTGCATCATTTCGCGTCTTTCGCGTTCTCTTCAGATCAGGCTTAGTGCTTGTGCTCGGAGACGGGCTGGGCCTCGAGCTCGGCTCTGCCTTCGGCTCTTTCTCGATTTCTCTCTTATCTTTCAAAGTCACGCGCGATTTACTGTAGATCAGCGGATTACGTCCCGGGGGCGTCACAATCCAGACCTCACCGCGCTTAACATCCTCACCTGAGCCTTCGACCACACCCAGGTACTCACCTGTCTTGGTCATATAGGCATGCTTGCCGATTGCCGGATTAGGCTGTGGCCGCCATTGCATCCGGTAATAATAGGATAGAGTCCCAATTGCGACGATGATGAATGCAAGGAAAAAGTATTTGAAAAGCCTGAAGAAATATTTCCACACCAGCCACAACGTTCCGAGGATTACAAACAGCGCAATCCCAACCACAAGTTTCAGTGTGGATAGATCCATAAATTTTCCCCTCTTAAGAGAAGACGAAACAAACGAAAATAACGAAACAGACGAAAAAGTCCATATTTTTCGTTTGTTTCGTTATTTTCGTTTGTTTCGTCTTCTCTCTTCCTTCTTGGTTCAGAGCGGCAGCGGATACAAAACCCAGGCAATCAGAAAGCCGATTCCGACGAAATAACCAAAGACCTTCGCGCCGTATTTGATCCGCTCGGCAGTGGTCCGGTGCTCTGAGGAGAGCGTGGCAAAAGCAATCGAAACCAACAGGCTGAACAGAACGAGAGCAAGGAAATGTGTCATGCCTTCCTCCCAACTCCGATATCAAAGGCGTCCATCGCCGCCAGCATATTCAATGCGCCTGCGACACAGAGGAACGTATTGCCATATTCGAATGTCACTTTCGCCGCCTGCTCAGGTTGCACCTGAATGCCCCAGTCTGCCAGGAGACAAACAAGGTATGGCAACCCGATTCCGGCATCGAGAAAACTGAAGAACCACGTCAGCCACTCATTGCTCTCCGGTTTGTAAAGATGGCCTTCCATGACAAACCCGAGCACAAACATTGTGGCGATGACGAGTCCGATGATGATGCCACGTACCCATTTGCCCAAAACCAGATGCCCAAGCCCGGGCAGGATCAGTGCTGCGATACAAGCCGCAGCAGTACGCCCCATTGACACGGGAGCTGGGATAACCGCTTGTCCTGTCGTTTCTTCGTTGATCAAATTGACACTATTCTCCCTAAATGGTGTGATCGGATTTGAACGCAGATTCTAAGTTTGGCCTGAGATGCTGTCAAGAATCGTTCAGATCCCAATCAATCTATCACTCTGTTCCTGCAACTCCTCGAGCACTCTCTGCAAACGTTGATGCTGGGTTTCGTCATCTCCATTCTTCACAACAAAACGCTCGCCGATGACAACGACTGCGCGCGAAAAGGGTTTGGGGATCTCGATCCTGTCCCAACTGGACAATCGCCAGCAGCGCTCGATTGAGATTGAGAATGGCAGGATCGCTGCGCCAGACTTCGCGGCAAGCAGGACCGCGCCAGGTTTGGCTACGTAAATCGGCCCGCTCGGCCCGTCAACTGTGAATGCCGCGCTCTTGCCGGCTTTCACTGCACGGATCATTTGTATCAAGGCCGCCCGCGAGCCGCGAGTTGAGCTGCCGCGTGCTGCGCCATAACCGTAGCGCTGGATGAAACGCGCGATGTATTCCGAATCGAAGCTGCGCGAAGACATGACGACTATGCCTCGCTCCCTCCAGAAATAGGTGGCAATCGGAATGCGGTTGTGCCAGAAGCAGTAGACCAGAGGCTCGTCGATGGTGTGGTGCTCCCGACCGTGGACTTCGAATTTGACCGTCGTTCCGATCACACGAATCAACCAGTAGAGCGCGACTCCCGCGAAACGTATGATCAGCCGTTGCTTGAATGTATATTGATCCAAACTGGCATAAGTATAGAGCTTCGCCAGTAGTTCCTCGCCTCTCTCTCCCCCAATCTTTTGTTCTCTCTTCTTTTCCTGCAATATCTGAGTAGCCATTTCGCTCACTACCTCTCCTTCAGCCTTAAAAAGATAGGCTACAGCTTAAGCGGATACAACTGATTTGCCACCATTTACTGAGGCATTACATTTACGGTCACAATTTGAATGCAATTTGAGATAAGATATGATTAGTGCGCCTCTTTCAGTTGACCTACTTCTTCGAAGGAATTTTCTATGAAATTTCTGAAGGTTATGCGCTTTCGCTCCTTGTCGGTAATTTTCTGCGTCATGGGGCTTGCGCTGGCACTCGCCCTACCTTTTGCCGCACAACAACAGCGCCCTGTCTCCCCCATTGCGCCACTCAAGCCGTTATTGCCAGACGGTGCGCTGGCAGCTGGTGAAAAACTGATCCGTCTGCCTCCCGGCTCCGTCTCACGTAACACACGCAGCCGCCGCGCAACAAAATCTCAGCCGCCATTGACTGAGGATCAAAAGGTCTTGCATCTGCTTAATCGCGCAGGATTCGGCCCGCGTCCCGGAGACATCGAGCGTGTGCGTCAGATAGGCATTGAACGATACATCGATGAACAACTTCATCCTGAAGATCTCCCCGATGATTTTCTCTCGCGGCCACTACTGGCATTAAACACATTGCAGATGTCGATTCCCGAAACCGTACAGTTTTTCGTCTCACCAGCTGTTCGCCCGACCCCAAGACCAAACATTACGCCTATACCAACTCCGTCAACGTCAACCAAATCTTTGCCGGCACTCACTCCAAATAGCGGCGAACCGAGTAAAGACGAACCCGGCAAAGGTGATATGACCGCGCCGCGAAAACCTGGTGATCCGGTGCAGGATCCGGGATCAATGCCGCAACAACAATCAACACCATCTCCAACTCAAACAGAGCCACCGCCACAGCCTGCTGCTCAGCAGATGCCTGCTCCGACTCCGACGCCTCGACGTGACCCGCAACAACCTCTTCGCGAGTTGCAACAAGCCAGGATCCTGCGCGCTGTCTTCAGCGAGAAGCAATTACAGGAAGTCATGGTGGATTTCTGGTTCAATCATTTCAACGTCTTCGCCGGTAAAGACGCGGTCCGCTGGATGGTCACTTCCTACGAGCGTGACGTGATCCGTCCGCACGCGGTCGGGAAATTCAAAGAGCTGCTCCTCGCCGTCGCGCAGAGCCCGGCGATGCTTTATTACCTGGACAACTTTATGAGTCAGGCAGAAGCGCCGGTGAGGAACGACGGGGCGACGGGGCGACGGGGCGACGGGGCGACGGGGAATGCGGTCTCCCAGTCCCCCAGTCTCCCCCTCCCCCAGACTCCCCCGGCTCGCCGTTCCGGTTTGAATGAAAACTACGCGCGAGAATTGATGGAACTACATACGCTCGGCGTCGATGGAGGATACACACAAGAGGATGTTATTGAAGTCGCGCGATCTTTCACAGGATGGTCGATCACACAACAACCCAACTCGACTTTTGTCTTTCGTCCTCGCATGCACGACAGAGGGGAGAAGTTTGTGCTCGGGACGCGCATTCCCGCAAACGGCGGGATCGAAGACGGTCTGCGCGTGCTCGATCTCCTGAGCAGACATCAATCAACGGCAAAATTCATTGCGCGCAAACTCTGCCAGCGTTTCGTTGCCGACGACCCTCCGGCATCGCTCGTAGATCGCGTCGCGGAAGTCTTCAGGCGAACTGATGGCGAGATACGCGAGGTTGTCCGGGCCATTCTGACTTCTACGGAGTTCTACTCACCAACGTATTACCGCAACAAAATCAAGTCGCCGCTCGAGCTTGTGGTATCGGCGATACGCGCGACCGGAGCTTCGACCGATGCTGCCTCGCCGCTGATTCAATGGACGGCGCGAATGGGTGAACCGCTTTACCTCTGCCAACCCCCGACCGGGTATCCGGAAGACTCTTCGCGCTGGCTGAGTAATGCGACTCTGCTCGAGCGCGTGAATTTCGCCCTCGCGCTTATCAGTAACAAGATCACCGGTACGCGCGTTGATGTATCGCGGTTCGTCGCAGCAAATGTGGTGAATAATAAAGACAGGTTGCTGGATCAACTAATTGCAGTGTTGGTCCATAGTGATGTTTCGGAAGAGACGCGGGATAATCTGGAAAATGTGGTGAATGAATCGCGAGAGAAGACGAATCCTGCAAAAAATGATGAGCGAGCGGCGCAGAAAAATAATGAACAGTTGATCGGTGGGGTTGCTGCGCTGATCCTCGGCTCGCATGAATTTCAGGTCAAATGAATATGCCCCCTCTCGTCATCGCCCACCGTGGCGCATCGGCCGTCGAACCGGAAAACACGCTGCGCGCCTTCGATCTCGCCATCCGGCAGGGCGCGCAGATGATCGAGCTCGATCTGCATATAACGCGCGACGATCACGTTGTTGTCATCCACGACCCGATCCTCGACCACACTACCGATAGCAAAGGGCGCGTTGATCAGATGACGCTCGCTGAAATCAAAAAAGCCGATGCAGCCAAGGGCGAGCGCGTGCCCACACTGGAAGAGACGCTCTCTCTGACTCATGGAAAAGTGCGGCTTTACCTGGAAATTAAAGACCCTCGTGCAGCGCCTGAAACTTTACGCGCGATTCGCGCGCGTCGCACTCAATCGGAAGTTATGATTGCTTCATTCGATGTCGAACTGATGCGCAAGCTGGGTGAAGACATAAAAGACATTGAACTGGGCATTATTCTCGGAACAATGGGAATTAACCCCCTTGTGCGCTGGCGCGAGACTTTCCCGTGGATTGCACTTCGACATATCAACTACCAGGTGCTCTCTCTTCGGGTCGAGCTGTGTTTTAGACGAGTTGCCAGTCAAATCAAATCTCAGGGTAAGAAGCTTTATGTTTGGACAGCCGATGATGAGAGAGAATTTGCCAGAATGATCGCTTGTCAAGTCGATGGTATCGTCACCAATGTCCCCGATCGACTAATCTCCTATCTGGCCAAGACGTCAAATACGGTGCGGGCGAGCTTCAAGTAAGCAAAAATCTTGATAACTACTGAGCCTCCCTGCCACTAACGTGGCAGAGAGGCTGTGGCGGCGTGTTTAGAACAGATACTTTAACGCGAACTGCAAAATGCGCGGATCTCGTGCCGCGGTGATGCGTCCGAGCGTCGCCCCCGTGCAAGACGCGCCAGTTACCGTGACCGTGCAGATCCGTTCGGGAAAGTCGAAGTTCGAATGGTTGAAGAAATTGAAGAACTCCGTCCGGAATTGCAACCTGTGGCGCTCGGTGAACGAAATGTTCTTGAGCAACGAAAAGTCCACGAGGTTCGTCCCCGGGCCCGTCAAGATGTTGCGACCAGCTGTGCCGAGCATGCCGACCGGTTGCAAGATGAAGGCGTCGGTGTTGAACCATCGTTCGACTGTGCGCTGGTCGCCGGGCAGGTCCGGATCGCCGACCAGATTCGGTCGCCCATAGCCTAACAGACCCAGACCGTTGTTGGCGCGATCGGTGGTGATGTTGACAGTGAACGGCTGCCCCGATTGCTGGGTGATGATGCCGCCCACCTGCCAATTGCCGAGCACGGCTTTGAGCGCTTTCTGCTTGAAGCTGAATGGCAGGTCGTAGGTGAAACTGACTATTAGCCGGTGTCGGATATCGAAACTCGACAGCGCGCGTTCAAGGCTCTTGATATTGCTCTGATCGAGGCCCGACGAGACGACCGTGTTGCCGAGCGAGTCGTTGTCAAGGCTCTTCGAGAAGGTGTAGCTGCCCATCACCATCAGCCCGGACGACAGCCGCTTCTCGGCGCGCAGCACCAGCGCGTGGTAGTTCGAACTGGCTGCCCCCGCCTGCAACGCAAAGTTGCCGAGGTTCGGGAAAAGCGAGCGTGCCGCGACCGAGGGTGTGGTCGACGGCGATGGATTGGGCGTGTTGTACCAGATGTTGGTGAAGAGCTTTGTGCCTTTCGATCCCAGATACTGTGCCTCGACTAGCAGGTTCTGCGTGAGCAGCTGCTGGATGCTGAGATTCCATTGCTGGTAGTAGGGCGTGCGGAAGTCGATGTCGTAGGTCTGGAAGCCCGGGGCGCCCAGCAGCGGGTTGCTCAGAATGGTCTGGATCGACGCAGGCGCGGTCGCAGAATTAGCTGCGCTAATCCTTTTGAAGAACGGCGGGGCCTGGCTCTGCAACGTCACAGCATTGAACGAGGCGGCGTTGTAGTAGATGCCGTATCCGGCGCGCACGATCGTCCGCTGATTGCCGAACAGATCGAATGCAAAGCCTACTCTCGGCGCAAAGTTGTTCGCATCTTTATTGACCAGCGACCGATCCAGCCCGGCATCTTCGGATGTGACGATCGGCAGCGGCGCCAGTAGTTGTTCGATGCCGGGAATCCACAACTCCCGAGGATAGATCTGGCCGTCTTCGCTTGCGATAATCACGCGGCGGTTTGGGATATCGAGCGTGGCCCAACGGTTGTATTTTTCCGAAAGTGGCGACGCGTATTCGTACCGCAAACCTAAATTGAGTGTAAGCCGTTTCGACACTTTCCAGTTATCCTGCACGTAGCCATGCCATTCGTTGCCACGCAGATAGACGGCTGTGCTGCCCACGCCGCCTTGCGCGCTGCCTGGCAATCCGAGCAGGAAATCGCCAAACGCATTGTTCGTGAATGTTCCGGTAAAGCTGAACTGGCCGCGTTTGTTGGAAGGGACCAGGGGATTGAATTGGACCCGCTTATACATCGCGCCGAAATTCAGGTTGTGGCTGCTGAGAGTCCATGAAAGGTTGTAAATGAGCTGGTGGTCGTTGTCGCGCCGCGAGATGGCCGTGGCCACATCGCCGAATGCGTTGAACGGGGCCATGGTGATGCGCGGGATGCCTCGATCGATCGGATCGCGGCTGGCGCCCGCGATGTTGAACTGCGTGGCGAAATCGACATCGCTGTTCTCCTGCACCTGTCCGCCGGCCGTTCGATTGAACCCGAATTTGAATTCGCCAATGAGCCTCGAGTTGAAGATGTGCGTCTCGCTGATCGCCAGGTTATGTGAGCGCTGCTTCAGAAATATGCCGAAGCCGGGCAACGAGATCGGGCTGCTGGCGAATGCCACGAAGCCATAGGGCTGATAGGCATCCACATCGTAGAAGGTGTAGCGCACAAAAGCCGTGTCGCGGTCGCCGTACTGGTAATCGGTCCTGATCGTGAACTGGTTATTGTCGTTGATCTCCTGCGGCGAGCCGATGAAGTTGTTGGCCGTGCCCGTCATGTTAGGCAGCGGAACGAATCCGAGCAGCCCTTTTGCCACTGGGGAGATCCGACTGTCAGGGATGCGGTTGCCGGTGAAACAGCCGCGCTGGTCGGCTTGCGTGCAGGGAAGACCGGTGGCTGGATCGCGAAGGAGCGTCGCAAACTGGCCGCTTCGCAAGCTCTCGGTCGGCACCGTGAAGGTGCGCGTCAGGGCCTTGGCCAGACGCAATCCTTCGTAATTGCCGAAAAAGAACGCCTTATTTTTGATCACCGGGCCTCCCACTGTTCCACCGAATTGGTTCTGGCGGAACTCGGGTTTGACATCACGATCAAAGAAGTTGCGCGCGTCGAGATTGTCGTTGCGCAGAAATCCGTAGAGTGAACCGTGCAGATCGTTTGTGCCGCTCTTGATGGCGATGTTGATCTGCGCGCCGCCGAGTGTGCCGGTTTCGGCGGAGTAGAGGTTCGATTGGACTTTGAACTCCTGGATCGCGTCCACAGACAATGGTGTTGAGAGCGTGTTATAGAACCGGTCGGTAAGATTGACGCCATCGAGCGTAAAGTAGTTGTCGCTTTCACGCGCGCCCATCATGGTGATGCGCGGTCCGGAGACGCTGCTCAGTTGCTGGCCGAACCCGCCGCGCGCATTTTCGGCGACACCCGGCGTCAATTGTGCCAGTTGCAGAAACAGACGACCATTGAGCGGGAGCTCGACGATGCGTTTGTTCTCGATCACTTCGCCGGCTTCGGCCGTTTCGGTGCGGGTGAGCGGCGCCTTATAGGTATCATCACTCGAGGTGACTTCGTTGATCTGGCCGACTTCGAGCGTGGCGTCAATCTTGGCTTTCTGATCCAGTTCCAATACCACTCCCCTGATCGCGCGCTGCTTGAAGTTCGGAGCTTCAAATATCAACGTGTACCGGCCCACTGGCAACAGCGCAATCACGTATTCGCCGGAGGAGCTGGTCGTGACGGCTCGCGTCAAATTGGTCGCTTCATTAGTGGCGGTGACTTTAGCGCCCTTAAGCACAGCGCCGGACGAGTCGGTCACGAATCCGAGAAACGTGCCAGTCGTCGACTGCGCATAGGAAATTACGGCAATCAATGCGATTACCAAAGTCGAAAACAAAATACGAAAATACTTGGTCGTCATGATGTCCTCCCGATACTCTATGTCAGGTAGTTAATAGTTATATTTTATTTGCTGCAAGCAGCAAAAACGGAACTTCCTGTGATCGTTCAAGAAACGCAAAGGGCGTCGAGCCATTTTGATGGATATTATTATTCGGGGGGCTTGAAGACGAAACTCAACACTATCTGCGTCTCCACCGGAACGCCCTTAAGCATCGCCGGCTTAAAGACCCACTGGCGCGCCGCTTCTACCGCAGCGTCGCGCAGAAGGAGGTGACCGCTGATAGCCTTGGCATCGATGACACGTCCCGCCTTCGAGACGGTGACTAGGACCTCAACCTGTCCCGAAGCTTTTATTCTCTTCGCACTCGGCGGATACTGTGGCTGCGCCTTGGTGATTGCATCCCCCCACAACACGGCTTCCGATAGCTTTGGCGCCCCGCTCGTGGCAATCAGACCCGGCTCCTCAGACACATTCTGATTCTTCGCTGACGAAGTCGCATTTGACGGTTGCGGTATTAGCTGCGGCGATGGCAGTGGGGGCACTGCTTCAACCAACAAAGACTGACTAGGCCGCCTGCCACTCCACACCTGTAAATCGGCCATCGCCTGGTATATATCGTTCATCACTACCTTAGGTATAGTTACCATCGGCAGTCTGACTTCAGTTTCCAGGCTCTCAGGAGACTGCAATAGTTCCGGTAGATCGCGCAGCCGTCGAATCAAGTACAACTCCCCCTGCTGCTCAATCACTCCACAACAATACTCCGGAGTATGGGTCATCCCTTTTTTGAACGTACCGATGCGGATCATGACAACTACCTTACGGCCGTCAGGTAAAATCGCGTTGGCCTCCGTACAGGCTTTCATATCGCGAGTTGAGTCAGGTGGAGCACCAAGATGCTCTCCACACTCGCTCAGTTGCCAGATTACCCCCGCCCTCGGTCCAACGATCTGTGCAAACCAATTCGCAAAGGGAAGTTTCGGTAGCTCTGCATCCAGCTCGGAGGCGAGTATCCGTTGTGTCTCAGCCACCTGTTTGTCTGACAATGACAGCTTTTCTGATGGCCCCTGTTGCGAGCTGTTTAGGAACAGAGACCACACAAGCAGGATAATAAATTCACGTGCCATGGAACTGCAAAGCTTTCATGATTGAAATGGGGAAAAAAATATCACGAGGAAACGATATTGATGACAAATCAATTTATACCCATCCGTTTGATCCGTTTCCTACTGCTTTTTATACGAAGAGGGCTGATGCAACGGATTTGTAATTATCAATTCATCTATGTTTGAAAGGTCATTAACAAATGGGGGACGACCCTTTGAAGGTCGGATTTCGAGCGGTGCCAATTTACTTCTCACGCTTTAGCTTGTCAAGAAATTGATTTGGCGGAACCGTTAAATCTTCACTCGGTTCGAGTGAAATCATCCAAGAGCCAGCAGAATCAATGACATAATTAGACTGCGGCTTTTGATTTGATTAGTGGGTGAGGTTCATTCATGCGCCCCCTTGAATAAAATCCAAGAGAGAAAGCTAAGCAAGCGAAAAAGTTCAGTAATTTGGCGTGCTTTGCGGTATGGTAGGTCCGCATGTAATCGCTCTCCGCGATTACATGCGGACCTACGTGATATAGAGGAATGAGATTAATATGCGATTTCTTCTCTCTTTAACCATCGCACTCTATGTGACAGCAATCAGCCCCAATACCCAAACGCCCCAACGAAATGACCAACCGCGCACTGCTTCGATATCCGGCCGAGTAACAATTGGTGACACACCGGCGGCAGGTGTAGCAGTGATCCTAACTCAGGGAGAGCGTCATTCCTCCACTCAAACCTATAACAAGACCAAGACTGATACGGAAGGCCGTTATCATGTTGGCGGACTTACGGCAGGGCACTGGGTCGTTCATGTCACATCACCGGTTTATATCCCGACAGATAAAGCCAATCGTCCCTCATTGGAAAGACTCGTCACGCTCGATGAGGGTGAGATGTGCGAAGGCGTTGATATCTCGCTTGTGCGTGGCGGCGTGATCACGGGGCGGGTAACAGACGCAGATGGAAAACCGGTAATCGCTGAACAGGTCAACCTCGTTCTAATTGATGAACAAAAACGGAAGAAGCCGGTAGACAATCACCTCGACTGGGAGTTTAGGCGGACGGATGATCGTGGCGTATATCGTATTTTCGGATTGCAATCGGGACGTTATCTGGTCAGCGTCGGCGAAAACATAAGTGAAGATGGCAACTCCCGTGCCTCTCGCGGCAATTATCCGCTCTCTTATCACCCCGACGCGACCGATGACGTGGAGGCCAAAATCGTCGAGATTCATGAAGGCGAAGAAGCAACAAATGTCGATATTAAGCTTGGAAGAAAACCAAAGACTTACAAGGCCTCCGGGCGCGTCGTTGATGCTGAGACCGGTAAACCTTCTGATGGAGTTGCAGTGTACCTAGGTTCGACCGGCAAAACCGGTGTCTTCAGGAATATCCAGTACTTACCTATATTTACTAACACAAACGGTGAATTCATTGTTACCGGCGTGAAGCCAGCTAATTATATTGCCTTCGCCCGAACGAGTGAGAGTTTCAGCGATCAACCCAAATTCGAAATAGTTGAGAGCGACATCAGCGGTTTGGAGATCAAGCTCTATCGCTGCGCGACGCTGAGCGGGGTTGCATTATTAGAGGGAACGAACGATCCGGCAGTAATCGCAAAGCTGGCGCGGGTCGCCATCACCGCATACATCGAGCCAGGGTCGATGGTGGATCACATGACCTTATTTCGCCATCGTCAGGAAAATATGATTGCAGCTGACGACAAATTTACTATCAAGGGCTTGCGCGCAGGTCGAGCCAGGATTAGTTTCGACGCGTCATTCGATGATTTCACGCTTCTCCGCACAGAGCATAATGGAGTAGAGGTCAAAGATGGTATAAAGGTTAATCCCGGCGAACTGGTGGAAGGCGTGCGGGTCATCATAGGATACGGCACGGGTGTGGTGCGCGGGCAATTAAAGATCATCAACGGCGCACTCCCCGAAGGCTGGCAGCTTCATGCCTCCCTTCGACCCATCAGAGGCGGCGCCGATTTAAATAGATCTGCGTGGGTAGATGAAAAAGGGCGCTTCACATTCACCGGATTGATCTCGGGTGAATACGAAATGGAAGTCAAAGGATACCCGGTCGTTTGGCCGGATTCAGGCGAGAGGCCACAACCGCCCTTCGCTGATGTAACACAGCGCGTCACCATCGCTCACGGAGCAGAAACGCAGGTTTCTGTGACACTCGATGTGACTGCGAAGAGAAGCGAGGGGCGGCAATGAATCTTTCGATAAGAAGCGCCCTGTTAAGTTTGATCTGTCTTCTTTCTTCGTTCGTGCTGGAGATCCACTCACAATCACCGAAGAATTCATCCTCTCCCAATCAAACAGCGACGACTGATGACCGGTCCAAATCTCGATATGACGGTATTATCTCCGGCCATGTCATCGGCGAAGACGGTGAGCCTGTTGCAAACGCAGGAGTCTCTATCTTCGATTTCAATTACTCGCGAGGTTCGTCGCTCACTTATACTGCTGTTACTACTGACGAAGAAGGCCGATTCAATTTCACTGGACTTCCGCGTGGCGCTTACCGGCTTTCCGCGAATGTTCCCGGTTACGTCGTGGTTCGTAATCAATCGTCAAGTGCAGATGGGTTGAGGTTCTATCGTGTGGGGGAAACAGCGACGCTCAATCTGGTTAAAGGCGGAGTAATCACAGGCAGAGTCACCGATGCGCAGGGCGAGGCACTGGTCCGCGTTTCTGTTCTAGCGATTCGTGTGCGCGATTCTGAAGGCCGTTCGCTGAGTCCTCGAAGCGCATACGGTGGTCGTTCGCAAAAGACGGATGATCGCGGCATTTATCGCTTCTACGGCCTTGAGCCTGGCGCTTACGTAGTTTGCACAGATCTCATAATGGAGAGGATAGAATATCTCGAGGTGCGAACATGCTACCCTTCCTCTACTCGTACTACTGCCACAGAAGTAACGGTGGGAAGTGGCCAAGAGGCGAGCGGAATTGATATTCGGCATCGGGGCGAATCTGGCCACTCCATGAGCGGCACTTTTACCGGTGATTTCGAATCCAGACAAAGTTCCAGCCATGTTGATGTTTATTTGACCAATGCCGAGACAGGACAGATTGAAGCGTATACCTACGTCTATAATTCCCGCAATTTCCTACTTAACGCCGTGGCCGATGGTGAATACGAACTTATTGCAAGGCGCAGTGGTCGATTTGGCGACCAGCCAGAAGTGGGCGCGTCATCGCTTCCGCGTCGCGTAACCATACAGGGCGCTGACCTCGCCGGGATTGAGCTGAAACTGATGAAACTCGGCTCGATCACCGCTAACGTAAAGAGTGAGAGAGGTAATTCGACAAATGCGACTTGTGAGGAGAAGGGTCAGTTTTCGTTCGACGAGGTCGTTTTGAGCCTGCGCCGCGAGGAGAAGGAATATCGCCCGTTATTCAATTATTCCACAACGTTCAGACTTCGTGAGAGCCAGGAGAGCGTCTCAAAAGAGCAGGGTGAATTCACAGCCCAAGACCTGGAGCCGGGGCGATACCGTCTGAAGGCCAATCTGCCAAGTGATAACTGGTACCTCCGCTCCATCACGCTGATGCCAAATGCCCCATCGAAAACTCAGTCAGCCAAAGGCAATCAGACAGCCAATCAAATTGATATTGCCCGCAATGGATTGTCGCTCAAACAGGGCGAGAAGATCACGGACTTGAATGTCATCATTGCTGAAGGAGCGGCCGCTTTGCAGGGTCGTGTAATTCCCTCGACAGAGGAAGCGAAATTGCCTTCACGTTTGCGCCTGCATTTGATCCCGGCTGAGACGGCTTCAGCTGACGATGTGCTGCGTTACGCAGAGACGATATCAGCTAATGACGGTGCATTCGAGTTCAAACATCTAGCCCCGGGCAAATATCTCCTTTACGCGCGGCCACTACCCGAGAACGAATCAAGCGAATCCCCGTCACGTCCCGCGGCGTGGGATGCTATCGAACGCACCAGATTGCGACGCGAGGCCGAGGCCGCAAAGAATCAAGTCGAGCTACAGCCTTGCCAGCGTGTCAAGAGCTATCCGCTGAAGGTCAAGGCACCATGACCAAAAGATAACAAGACGGCTAACGATATTCGGGTGCATTGCAGCCGAAAATCACCTATGGTAGTTTATGAGTGCCTTTGAGCAATGATTTTTGATGAGCGGGAATAGCTCAATGGTAGAGCATCGGCTTCCCAAGCCGAGGGTTGCGGGTTCGAGCCCCGTTTCCCGCTCCAAAAGCAATAATAAAATCAAAAGCCGCAGCACGAATTCTACTTCTCGCTGCGGCTTTCGCGTTCTGGTAGCTCCGCTTTTAATCAGAGAGAGTGAGTAATGATGGTAATAAAGGAAAACGGAACAAACGGAAATAACGGAACAAACGGAAATTCTCTAGGATTTTTCCGTTTGTTCCGTTATTTCCGTTTGTTCCGTTTTCCCTCTTCCTACCTTTACAGCCCCTTCGATGCGATGTACTTGACCAGATCGCGCACGCGGCACGAATAGCCCCACTCGTTGTCATACCACGAAAGAATCTTGACCATGTTGCCGCCGATGACTTTGGTATATTCGGCGTCGACAATAGACGAGTTGGAGTTCCCGCGGAAGTCGGTCGAGACCAGCGGCGCTGTCTCAAAGCTGAGGATGCCTTTCAATTCTTCATTCGCTGCGTCCTTCAATGCAGTATTGACCTGCTCAGTCGTCGTTTCTTTCTCCAACTCCATCACGACGTCAACGAGCGAAATGTTCGGCGTCGGAACGCGCACGGCAATGCCATCGAACTTACCTTTCAGCTCCGGCAGCACGAGCGCGACAGCCTTAGCGGCGCCAGTCGAAGTCGGAATCATCGAAAGCGCACCCGCGCGGGCGCGGCGCAAATCCTTGTGCGGAAAGTCGAGGAGGACCTGATCATTGGTATATGAGTGGATCGTGGTCATCTGAGCCTTCTTGATGCCGAACTTTTTATGAATCACCTTGGCGACTGGCGCGAGACAGTTGGTCGTGCACGATGCGTTAGAGATTACATGATGCTTCGCGGGATCATACACATTCTCATTTACGCCCAGCACAATGGTGAGGTCCTCATTCTTCGCCGGAGCCGTGATGATCACTTTCTTGACAGGGCCGCGCAGATGAGCAGCAGCTTTCTCTTTATCGGTGAACACGCCGGTCGATTCGATGATGATCTCAGCGCCGACTTCCTCCCACGGAATTTTCTGCGGATCTCTTTCGGCAAAGACACGGAACTCATCATTATTTACCTTGATTGTTTTCTCGGTATGCGAAATCTCGTGTTCGAGATTGCCCAGAATCGAATCGTACTTGAGCAGATGAGCGAGGGTTTTGGTGTCGGTCAGGTCATTGACCGCGACGAAGTCGATCTCTTTATCACCCAGCGCTGAACGGAGGACATTGCGCCCGATGCGTCCGAATCCATTGATGCCAACCTTGATTGCCATGACTCTTCTCCTGTTAAATTTTCTTTGGGGTGTAAATACTCTGTAATCGAAGTATTCCCGCATTTTCCCGGGGGGAAAATGCGGGAATACTTCGATTGCTTGAAGTCGAGCAAAGTAACGTAGTGAATCTGCGCTGTCAACCTCTAGTCATCCTCAGTGCGCCGACTTAAGCGTTTCTTGACACCGGTCTAGGCGGTCGTTATAGTCCAATTTGTGGTATATCCATTGCAATCAATGAGTAAATCATTATCTAAAAGCAGTCTGGTATTCCGAAGCACGACGGTTCTTTCAGTCCGTCGCAAAGAGCAGGTCGTGGTCGCCGGTGATGGCCAGGTGACTATGGGCGACACGATCATGAAATCAGGCGCGCGCAAAGTTCGGCGTCTCTACAACGACAAGGTGCTGGCCGGATTTGCAGGCGCGAGCGCCGACGCATTTGCGCTGTTCCAGCGTTTTGAATCGAAACTCGAGCAATTTCACGGCCAGCTCAATCGCGCTGCGGTTGAGCTGGCAAAGGACTGGCGAACCGACAAGATGATGCGCAATCTTGAGGCTCTGCTCGTCGTCGCCGACACTCAGGCCACGCTTGTGATTTCCGGCAACGGCGATGTCATCGAGCCGGATGACGGTATTGTCGCGATCGGCTCCGGCGGACCCTATGCCCTGGCCGCAGCGCGCGCACTCGCGCGAAACACAGATCTCTCGGCACGGCAAATCGCTGAAGAAGCCATGAAGGTCGCGGGCGAGATATGCATCTACAGTAATTTGAATCTGGTGATTGAAGAGATCTAACTTGATTGCGGATTGCGGATTGCGGATTGCGGATTTGATAATGAAAGTTCCTCTTAAATCCGC
>JAKEHZ010000141.1 GCA_022614735.1 Acidobacteriota bacterium
GATTCACCTTGACCTACATTTGCCTTAGAGATTATTATATTAGTTGTTAGTAAGCTAAAAAAAATAATTCCTCACCAAATGTGCTCGATCGGCAGTATTAAACCCCACGTTTTTCAGTACTTTTAGATCGTACGCTCTCTTTTTTGACTTGCCCCGTTGCCTCACCCGTCTGTGGCACAGCTATCAGACTCACTTATTGGTCCCCCTTCGACCCCCTCACAAAACGAAGGAGCCTTGTTGTGAATAGGAAGTCTGTATCTAATAGCCGGCGCCATTTTCTCGGCCAGGTCGGCGGGTTGACCACTGCAACAATTGCAACAGGTTTATTGAACGTCGAAGGCACCGCCCAGGATGAAGCCGCACAATCTTTCCCGAACAAGCGAGAGGCACGCGCCAATCAGGCGATGCAGCTTCGCAATCAGGCTGCAGAGGCGCAACGTAAACTTCCTTTTACGCCTCATCAGAACAATGGCGACGAAGACTTGTATGCGAATAGGATCGCCTGCTATAGCAAAGCGCTTCTCCACAATGATCTGGGCGAGGTGAATCTGAAAGCCTATGAATCTCTCCTCCAGGCCTTGAAGACTTGTAAGAATGATGACTACGAGCTCATCCAGCTGGGGGGAAGCGTCAAACTCGCCAATCCCCAAGCTGCCATGGCTTTCGAGATGGAGGGCGCTGACCCGCATCATCTTTCGATGCCACCTCCCCCATCTTTCAACAGCGCTGAGCAGGCCGGAGAGATGGTCGAACTATACTGGCATGCAGTGACACGTGACGTCCATTTCTCTGATTACGAAGAAAATCAATTTACCACTCAGGCGGCCGTTGAGCTCTCCCAGTTAACAGCCTTCCGCGGACCGAAGAATAGCGGAAACGTCATACCAGCGACGCTCTTCCGCGGCAACCTCCCGGGCGATCTTGTCGGGCCTTATCTTTCACAATTTCTCTGGCTGGACATCCCCTATGGTGCAATGACCATTCAGCAGCGTTATAACGTACCGCAGGCTGAAAATGATCAGATGACGTTTTACGAGGATTGGCTCAATATACAAAACGGCGGTCCGGGAATATCGAACTATATGGACGAGCTGCCGCGTTATCTGCGAAATGGGCGTGACCTGGCGGGGTGGGTTCACAAAGATTTCTCTTATCAGGGATTCCTGAATGCCGCATTGATTTTACTCAACTGGGGGCAGCCCGCACTCGATCCATATAACCCATATGTCGGCTCAGCTACTCAGGGCGGTTTCTGCACATTTGGTGGGCCTTACATTCTTGATCTGGTTTCGCGTGTGGCGAATGCAGCGCTCAAGACCGCATGGTATCAGAAATGGCACGTCCACCGCCGCATCCGTCCCGAAGAATATGGCGGGCGAATCCATAACCATCTGACCAAAACCACGCAATATGACCTTCATCCCGAAGTGTTGAACGCGTCAGTGCTCGAGATAGTCAACAACGAGACGGAAACCTACCTGCTGCCGCAAGCTTATCCGGAAGGCTGCCCAACACATCCGGCCTACCCATCGGGTCACGCGATCATCGCCGGCGCCTGCGCCACGGTATTGAAAGCTTACTTCAACGAGAACTTTGTGATTCCCAATCCGATGATAGCCAACGCTGATGGGACGGCGCTTGAGCAATATCCCGTAACGGGGCTGAGGGCGGGCGGAGAGATTAATAAGCTGGCATCGAACATCGCGTTCGGACGCAATATCGCCGGCATTCATTGGCGTTCAGATGCAACCGAAGGGTTGAAGCTGGGCGAGGCTGTGGCGATAGGGATTCTGACCGATTTGAAAACGACCTGCCATGAAAAGTTTCGTGGGTTCAGGCTGACAAAGTTTGATGGTGCGACGGTGGTGGTGTGAACACACTCAAAACGAAAAACAGTTTTCAGTTTTCAGTTTTCAGTTTTCAGTGATAACTCGTTTCAACTGAAAACTGAAAACTGAAAACTGTTTTTCGTTTCGTTACGTATTCTCTCTTTGCATTTGGATAACGCCGCCCACGGTTATACCTGCCGGAAAAATCTGACTATTGGTCGAGAACTTTGACTGCGGTCTTTCATCGCCTTACCTCAGTTCGACAATAAAGGATTGTCATACAACACCAATCTGACTGGCATCAGCATTGCTCTATAGAAAGATCAGACGACGCCCGGTAACAATGAAAAAGATCAAACGCCAAGACGCCAAGAAGGCCAAGAAGGCGGCAAGACCTTGGCGCTCTTGGCGTCTTGGCGGTTTGATCTTTTTTTATGAGGAGAAAGATATGCGCAGATTGATTTGGATAGCTTTTCTGATTGCTCTGACAGCGAGCCCCGCCCTCACGCAAACACCGAAAGAGCGTGGCGGATATGGCTACGGTTTCGCAGGCCTGATACGTTCACCAAATGGCGAGGATGTAGCTCTTAATGTTGGCATTGGCGGCGATGGATACCTTTACAAGGGCTTTGGCGTTGGCGGTGAAATAGGTTATGTCGGTCCAAGTGGATTCAATGATGGATTTGGAATCCTCTCCGCAAATGCATCGTATCACTTTTTGAAGGTGAGCCAGTCCAGAAAACTGGTACCTTTCTTGACCGGCGGTTTCTCGCTATTTTTTCGCAGTCGTGCCGATATAGGAGGTAACTTCGGAGGCGGTGTAACTTACTGGTTCAAGGAACGTATAGGTGTGCGTTTAGAAGTGCGTGACCAGATCCCGGCTCGCTCAGATCTTGGACACCTTCCCGGCTTCCGCGCCGCAGTGACTTTCCGGTAGTGTCATCTCGGCTTAATCTCACGCCCGTTAGTTGCCGGAGCGCTTGTCACAGCATCTCTCAGCTTCTCGATCACCTCACGGCTGAGCTGATCGTAGTCGGCTTTGACCGTGAAACCTGCGGCGTTGCAATGGCCGCCACCGCCGAATTCTTCGGCGACACGCGCAACGTTGACGCGATTCTTAGAGCGCAGGCTGATGCGGTAGGTCGAGTTTTGCATTTCACGGAAGAAAGCAACGGCTTCAACATCGCCCACTGTGAGCGGATAGTTGATGATACCGTCCGAATCATCTTCGGTCGCTCCGGTCCTTTCCATCACGTCTTTCGTCATCTTGATCCAGGCAATCCGGCCCGATTGATCGCGCTCCAGCGTAGAGAGCACTTCGCCGACAAGTCGGACCTTAGCGTAAGGATAGTTGTAGAAGATCGCCTGTGAGAGTTTAGCCGGCTGTGCGCCGTGGCGGACGAGTTCGCTGGCGATTTTAAATGTGCGTTCGGTTGTGTTGGAGAAATGAAACGACCCGGTGTCGGTGAGCAGGGCGGCGTAAACGCAGCTGGCAATCTCGGAAGTGATCTTCGCGCCAATGGCCTTGGCCAGGTTGTAGATCATCTCACCGACAGCTGCCGCTGTCGAATCGATCCAGTTGAAATCTCCGAACAGAGCCGTCGTTGAATGATGATCGATGTTGACGACGAATTGACCTTTCAAATTGGGCAATCCCGGCCGCGTCAGATCGCTGCATTCGATAACGAAAACAGCATTATACTCGCGATCGATGTCGCTCACGACACGGACATCCTCTGCGCCCGGGAGTTTTGAGTAAGCATGCGGCACCTGGTCGCACATTATTACTTCGGCGTCTTTCTTGAGCCCGCGCAGAATCCAGCAAAGCGCAAGTGACGAACCGAGGCTGTCGCCATCCGGCCTGATGTGCGATGTGATGCCGAAGCGCTCGTACTTTTCAATTAATTCGATAACCTGTCCCAGCATATGAGGATTGCGGATTGCGGATAGCGGATTGCGGATTGATTGCGGGATTCTTCTCTTCAAATCCGCAATCCGCAATCCGCAATCCGCAATCATTACTCCCTATTGATTTCATCGATAAGCTGCAGCATGCGATCGCCTTGCTCAACCGATTCATCGTAAGCAAAGGTCAACTCCGGCGTGTGACGTAAGCGAATGCGCGAGCCGACCTGCTTGCGGATAAAGCCGGTTGCGCTCTTCAGCGCATCGAGCGTCTGCTTCTTCTCCTCGGCCGATCCGAAGACACTGACGAAGACGTGAGCGTAGCGTAAGTCGGGACTGACTTTGACCTTTGTTACTGTGGCGAAACCGACACGCGGATCGTGTAATTGCTGCAAAATGATCGCACTGATCTCGTTCTTCAATTCCTCGGCCAACCTGTGGGGACGATACTGCATAACACAGTTCGCAGTTCGCAGTTCGCAGTATTATTGCTGCGAACTGCGAACTGGTTACTGACTAGTCTAATTTCGTCGGAGCGACTTTTTCTGTGACATATGCTTCAATTACATCGCCGACTCTATAATCGTTGTAACGTTCGATTGTTATCCCGCATTCAAATCCTTGCTGGACCTCGCTGACATCATCCTTGAAGCGGCGCAGGCTGGAGATATGGCTTTCAAAGATAACCACATTTTCGCGGATGAGACGCGCATGCGCGCTGCGTTTGATAGATCCGTTTATGACCATACAACCGGCGACAGACCCTACTTTCGGCACTCTGATGACATCACGGATCTCCGCCTTACCGATGACGACTTCTTTGAGAGTCGCGTCGAGCAGCCCGAGCATCGCATTGCGGATCTCTTCTTCGACTTTGTAGATGATCGAATGGAGACGGATGTCCACGTCTTCCTGTCTTGCGACCTCATCGGCCCGCGTTTCAGGGCGCACGTTGAACCCGATGATCACTGTCGCCGCGCCGGTCGTAGTCACATTCGATGCACTCGCGAGGAGCACGTCAGATTCGGTAATCGCGCCGACGGCTGAGCGGATGATGCGGACTTTAACCTTGTCGGTCGAAAGTTTGAGAAGCGTCTCTTTGAGCACCTCTACCGAACCTTGAACATCGGCTTTGAGAATGACGAGCAACTCTTTGACTTCGCCCGACTCCAATTGTGCAGCCAGTTGATCGAGACCACGAGCTGCAGTTCGCGCCAATGCTGTTGCGCGAGCCTTGCTCTGACGAAATTGTGATATCTGCTGCGCCTTCGATATGTCATCAACAACCTGGAACTGGTCACCCGCGGCAGGGACACCCTCGAGACCGAGCACTTCGACCGGCGTTGCCGGACGAGCGCCCTGGACACGCTCTCCGCGATCATTCATCAGTGCGCGAACCCTGCCGAAATAGTTGCCGACAATAAATGGCTCGCCACCGTGCAGGGTGCCGTTCTGAATGAGCACCGTCGCAACGGCGCCGCGTCCACGGTCCAGTTTGGCTTCGAGAACAGTGCCGGTCGCCATCCGATTCGGATTGGATTTGAGCTCAAGCAGGTCGGCAGTGAGCAGGATCATTTCCAGTATGTTATCAATGTTCTGCTTCTTTTTCGCCGATACTTCAACCATAGTCGTCTGACCGCCCCAGCCATCCCACAAGAGGCCACGATCAGCAAGCTCTTTCTTGACACGTTCCGGATTGGCGTCTCCCTTGTCAATCTTGTTGATAGCAACAATTATCGGGACGTCGGCAGCCTTTGCATGCTCGATTGCCTCAATCGTCTGCGGCATCACGCCGTCGTCGGCGGCAACAACGAGCACGACGATGTCCGTGACCTTGGCGCCGCGAGCGCGCATCATTGTGAATGCCTCATGACCAGGCGTGTCCAGGAAGACCACACGGCGCATCTTCGACCGGTTGTCGGGATCGGGCACTTCGACAGAGTATGCGCCGATATGCTGCGTGATGCCTCCCGCTTCGCCTTCGGCCACACGCGATTCGCGAATCGCGTCGAGCAGGCTCGTCTTGCCATGGTCGACGTGTCCCATGACGGTGATCACCGGGGCGCGCGGATCGTTATCTTCCATCGCCGTGGGCGTGATCTCGAATTCCGATTCGACCATCATCTCCTCGAAGTCGCCGAATGAGACGTCGAAGCCATATTCTCTACCGATCTCTTTTGCCACGTCGATATTGATCGTCTGGTTGATCGTTGCCATGACACCTCGATGCATGAGCATCGTCACTACATCACGCGGCTTTGCTTCGATTTTTTCAGCAAACTCCCGCACGGTGCTTCCCTCAACCAGGCGAGCGGCCTTAAGGTCTGCCGGAATGGGGCGCACAGCCGGACTGGCCGCAACTTGACGGCGTGGGAGCATTTTCTGTTGTCCCTCTTTCTCCTTCTCTTTATCCTTTCGCAGCTGGTGACGGCCCTTCGGGCGTTGATCCTTGGGCGGTATGTAGACCGTACGCTGCTGCGCACCTGAGGGCAGAATGTGCACTTCCTTTTCGCGAGTCTCGCGCTGACCTTCACGGAACTGCGGCTTGGGTGATGCGGCTTCACTCACCTTCGCTGCCGGCCTCTTCGCAGGGACGGGCGCAGGCGCCGGCACTGGCTTCGCCTGCGGTTTCGCCTGCGGTTTCGGCAGTGGCCTGGTAGGCGACGCTAGCCTGATCACCTTAGTTCCGCTTGACTTTGCCTCGCCTCCGGAACTCACGGCTCGTGAGGGTGTCCTCACAACTTCCGGTTTTGGCGCTTCCTTGTGAGTCACGGTAACGGGAGCGCGCGCGGCAACTGGTTCCGGCTCAGTCTCTCTCACTGGTGGAACGGCAGCCGGCTCGCTGACTATCGTTTCCGGTTCGACCCCGACTTCGGGAGTAACAACTTCCCGGGGAAGCTCAGGCACAGGCTCAGGCTTCGCTGGAGCAGGCGGTGGCGAAGCGAGTTTGACAATCCTTGGCCTCTGCGATTCACTGATGGCGGGCTGAGACTTCGCTTCCCCTTGCTTGGGCGTGGTCTTCACTGCCCCTTGAGCCCCGGAGTTGGCCTGCGTAGCAGGCTGCGACGGTGACGCCGTTGACGGAGATGCTGTTGGCGCCGGCTGCTGTGAAGGTTCAACTTTGGCCGGGGCCGGAGCCACTGCTCTATCTGTTGTTTGTGGCGCTGTGGCGGGCGCGGGCTCAGAAACTGCCGGCGCTCCTGCTCCGTCTCCCGCCGGTGCTGCCGTCGGGAGATGTTTGATCAAACGGGCTTTTTGCGGGGCTGCTGTCTGCTCTTTTTTCGGATAGTACATTTCTCGGATCTTCGCCGCGATATTTTCATCGAGCGTATTCGATGGGACGCTTACGTCAACACCCATACGTCGAGCGTCTTCGAGCACCTTTTTGCTCTCCAATTTTAGTTCTTTCGCCAAATCGTAAATTCTGACCTTACTCATTTATACCTTTCAGAAAAGCAAGCGCGTACGGTGTTACGCAGTTTCGAGCTGACGCTTGAAACTTTCTGCCCGCGCTGCTCTTCCCTCAATCAGGCGACTCAAAGCAGAAACGTGTTCACATCAGCCCCCCATATGACAACTTGCAATAAATCCCGAGCATCATCGTAATTTCACCTTTGAAATAACTCATTTTCGTTCGCTCGGTTCTTCAATTTCATCCACCTCAACCACCTCATCTATCTCATCTATCTCATCTATCTCATCTTCATCAACTTCCTCATCTATCTCCTCTATCTCATCTATCTCATCTTCATCAACTTCCTCATCTGTCTCATCTGTCTCATCAATCTCATCTATCTCATCTATCTCATCTATCTCATCTTCCTCTTCTTCCTCAGCTATCTCATCCTCCTCATCCTCCTCTACCTCTACGTCCCCGGCCATCTCATCAACAACAATAGATGACGCTTCGGCGGCTTCAATGGTTTCACTCTCTTCACCCTCCAACCCGACTTCACCTTCTTCGGCTTCCTCAAATCCTTCGACCGGCACTGTCTGCTGGCCTGCTCTGGCGCGACGTGCGTCGGTGATCGCAATCGCCATATCGAGTAAGTCCTGCGCATCATCGATGCTCAGATCGAGCCACTCCGAAATATCGTCGACCGTCGCTTCGGCCAATTGCTCGATAGTTTCGATGCTGTGCTCAGCCAGGGTTGCGGAGTCAGTGGGCGAAATGCCCTCGATCGATGAGAGCGGGACGATCGCCGCCGTGATCATCTGCTCCATCTGTGAAGCGATCTCGCGCTTCATCTCTTCTTCGCTGCGGATATCGATATCCCAACCAACCAGCTTCGCAGCAAGCCGCACGTTCTGCCCGCGCTTGCCAATTGCCAGGCTCTGTTGCTCGTTCTCGACCGTAACCTGCAATTTCTTCTCATCAAAATCGATGACTGTGACCTTGCTGACCTTCGCAGGCGAGAGCGCGTTGGCTGCGAAGATCGCAGGGTCTTCTGACCATTCGATGATGTCAATCTTCTCGCCGCGCAACTCGCGGATGATCGATTGAACGCGTGAGCCTTTCATCCCGACGCATGCACCGACCGGATCAACATCGCGTTCGTTCGAAACCACCGCTATCTTTGCGCGTTCACCCGGCTCGCGCACGGCTGCCTTGATCACAACCGTCCCATCGTAAATCTCAGGCACCTCCATCTCGAACAATCGCTTAAGCAGTTCCGGACTGGTGCGCGAGACCTCAATCTGCGGCCCCTTCGATTCGCGGTTTACATCGTGAATGACGACCCGGATACGCTCACCCTGTGTGAACGATTCGGCCCGCGACTGCTGGCCCTTAGGCATGACGGCTTCGATCCCGTTCCCGATGTCGACGACGACCTTTCCGCCCTCGAAACGCTTGACGAAGCCGTTGACAAGCTCACCGACGCGACCGATGTATTCTTCGTACACGTTATTTCGCTCGGCTTCGCGCACCTTTTGCAGGATGATCTGCTTGGCTGTTTGAGCGGCGATCCGTCCCAGGTCTTCCATGGGTCGCGGCAGTTCGAGCATATCACCAACCTCAGCGCCCTCGCCGACCTCGGCATTGGCCTCATCAACGCTCATCTCGCGTGACGGATCGGTCACTTCCTCGACCACGATTTTGACTGCATAGAGCTCTATCGATCCGCTATCTGTGTTGTAGCGCGCGTGAAGGTCTTCACCTGACTTGAACTGTTTGCGCGAAGCAGTCACAACAGCGTCTTCGATCGCGCTGATAATGATCTGCGGATCAATCTTCTTCTCTTTACTAAGAACTTCGATGTTCTGTGAAATTGAAGTTAACGTGTTCATCTTTATTTTGGTTGTCGGTAGCCGGTAGTCGGTTGTCGGTTCGCGGTAGCTGATCCATGTTCATCACCGCGAATCGACTACCGGCTACCGACTACCCCCATCATGGTTCAATATCAACATTCGCCTTTACGATCTTCACCAGCGGCAGGCGGTAGCGCTTTCCGTTCGCCTCTTCGACCACTGCCGCAACCTCGCCCTCGCGATCAAGACCAATCAGCCTTCCGTGAAAATTCCTCTGCCCTGCAACCGCCTCCGACATCTTGACGTGACAGGGAAGCCCCGCGAAGCGCTCGTAATCCGCTTCTTTGAAGAGCCCGCGGTCAAGCCCGGGAGACGCGACTTCGAGCGTGTATTGATGCGGGATCAGATCTTCCACATCCAGTACCAGACTCAGGCGATCGCTCACGGCCGTGCAATCATCGATGGTCACGCCGCCGGGTTTATCGATGTAGACCCTCAAAATCGGATTGCGCCCGCCCGTCATTTCAGCATGGACGAACTCCAGACCCTCACGCTCAGTCACACGCTCGATTATCTCGCTGATGCGCGGATCAAGCTTCACCCACCCTCCTTCGACCTGTGATGTCAGGCTGAAAATCGCCAAAGACATGGTCAGACAAAAAAGGTGGGCGAGAGCCCACCTTGATAGTAAATGTGATGCTAGCTGAAAGATTTGACAAAAGCAAGCATTA
>JAKEHZ010000142.1 GCA_022614735.1 Acidobacteriota bacterium
ATTCTTGGCACAGTCGGAGCCTTCGCAGGCCTTTATCGGATCATGTCTAAATTGGGTCAGAGCGATAACTAGCTAAGAATTTCAACACAAAGGGTCAAAGGGTCAAAGGGTCAAAGAAGAAATAAACCAAGCTTTCATTTCACTTTGACCCTTTGACCCTTTGACTCTTTGTGTTGAAATTCTTAGCTAGTTTCGGCTTCCTATGAAACTCACCAAGTTTCCGTTTGTTTCGTATTCTCCTTAGTTTCCTTCAATCTAGCACTCAGACAGAATAGTAGAAAAAGGCCGATTTATCGTGTAGTCTATTGGCCGCCCCCAAGGCAAATAGATGAGGATAAAAGATCGATGAGAAGGAGTCTGAAGATTTGTTCCATTAGTCTGTGGGGTCAGAATTCATTTTTCAAAACAGTAACCATCTTACTGCTGATTTCCACAATTTCTTACGCCCAACAATCCCAACCGCGAACACAAATTCGCATTTCCATTCAGAACGAAGCTGGCAATCCCATTGCAGCCGCCGGAGTTCAGATCAATCTCAATGGCAGCGTCGTTAAGTCGATCACAACGGATGAAAAGGGTGAAGTCACGGCAGATAACCTTTCGCCGGGAGCTTACGAGGTTTCTGTTTCAAGAGACGGATTCGAGCCGGGAATGAAGAGCAATGTGATGCTGAGTTCGGGTCAGAGCATTGAGATCAAATTTGTCCTTGTTAAAAAGGTCGTGCTCAAGGAAGAGATTAATGTCAATGCAAACGCCAACGCGCCGCCCGAACAGACATCTTCGACACCAGCCGAATTGGGGCAAGCGACAATACGCAATGTGCTGGGTAATCAGGCAAAGACTGTCTCGGACACTCTGCCTTTGCTCCCTGGTGTTGTGCGTTCGCCACAAGGCGAAATCAAGATTTCGGGCACCGGCGAAAACCGCAGCGCTTTCATTGTCAATGCAGCCGACGTTACTGATCCGGCGACCGGCCAATTCGGAATGACCGTGCCGGTAGACATCGTGCGGTCAATCAGCGTTTTCAAAACACCCTACCTGGCACAATACGGGCGCTTTACAGCTGGCGTCGTATCGGTTGAAACCCGTCGCGGCGGTGAAAAATGGAATTTCGAGCTGAATGACCCATTCCCGGAGTTTCGATATCTCGATGGCAATCTCCGTGGATTACGTGCGGCCACACCACGCATAGTCTTCAACGGTCCATTGATTAAAAATAAGTTGTATATCTCGGAAGGAACCGAGTACACGATCAAAAAACGGCCTGTCCAAACGCTGGAATATCCGAACAAAGAGACGAAAACGGAATCGATCAATTCATTCACACAACTCGATTACCTCGTCTCAGGAACTCACACGCTGACCGGCACGTTCCACTTCGCGCCACGCAAGGATAGCTTCGTCAATCTGGACTTTTTCAATCGCCGCCCCGTCACGCCCAACTGGAAGGGCCGCGATTACACAGGCACAATCATTGACCGTTTGACGCTCGGCGAAAACCTTCTAGAAAGCACCGTGGCCGTCAAACGCTATTCGATTGAAGTGTGGGGACAGGGCACGGCCGACATGATCCTCACGCCTACCGGCAACCAGGGGAACTATTTCAGCGAGCAGGATCGTGAAGCCACACGTGTCGAATGGCTGGAGACGTTGTCACTCAAACCGATCCGCAATATTGGAACGCACAACCTGAAATTCGGCAGCGTCATCGCGCGCACGACCAATGGCGGTGAATTCATAGCGCGTCCGGTTAACATTCAAGATACTGAGGGCAATCTGTTGCGCCGCATCGAATTTGTTGGCGGTCAGCCATTCGATATGGACGACTTCGAAACATATTTCTTCGGTCAGGACCACTGGAATGTGACGCAGAAGCTCTCGCTCGATCTGGGGTTGCGCTTTGAACGTCAGGGGATCACGGAAACTTATCGGCTAGCGCCTCGCGTCGGCCTCGCCTGGGCTCCGTTCGACAATCAAAAGACGGTTTTTCGCGCGGGTTACGGATTCTTCTATGACCGCGTACCTCTGGGCGTTTACGCCTTCGACAGATATCCGAATCAGGTGATGACAACCTACGGTCCGGATGGTTCCGTAATTGACGGTCCGCGTTTCTTTGCCAACATCACCGATAAGGCCGAAAGCAGCAGTAACCCGTTTATCGGCGGCGGCTCGAATATCGGCAACTTCGCGCCTCACAGCGCAACGTGGAATGTCGAGGTAGAACATTCATTCTCGCCGCTCTTGCGCGTGCGTTTGAACTATTTGAACAGCAATTCTTCGGGTATCGTCATAGTTGACCCGAAAGTTGTGCAGGGTCGAGATGCTCTTGTCTTAGGTGGCGGCGGAAAGTCACGCTATCGTCAGTTGGAACTGACGGCACGGTTCACATGGGATGAAAATAAGCAACAGGTCTTCGCGTCTTACGTGCGCAGCAGCTCGCGAGGCGACATCAACGAGTTTAATACCTACATCGGCAACTTCCCATTCCCGGTCGTGCGGCCCAATCAATACGCGAGACTGAGCGCGGACTTGCCACATCGCTTCCTTGCGTGGGGCACATTCCTTCTGCCCTGGAAATTACGCTACTCGCCGATTGTCGAATACCGCAATGGGTTCCCATTCTCGCCGGTCGACCCGATGCAGAACTATGTCGGTGAAGCCAATGCTGGTCGCTTCCCCAGGTTCTTCTCATTCGACAGCCGCATCTCGCGTGATTTTCAGGTGCATCCGAAATACGCCTTCCGCTTTACGCTGAGCGGCTTCAATCTTACAAACCACTTCAACCCGCTCGACGTGCACCGCAATATTGGTGATCCGAGCTACGGGGTTTTCTTCGGAAACTATTCGAGGTTCGTCAGGCTGGATTTCGATTTAATCTTCTAAGGTGATATAAGAGGATAACGGAACAAACGGAAATAACGGAACAAACGGAAGCTTTTTGGGCGTTTCCGTTATTTCCGTTTGTTCCGTTTTCTCTCTGACTTGGTCTAGCGCTCGTGTTTAAACAACCAGGTCCATCCCACATCTTCGTGATTGAAATGAAACAGTTCAGGATGGAATAACTCGGCCAGTATTTCCAAAGATTCGACCAATCGCGGCCCCGGACGATTGAAGTACTGATTGCCATCTGCGACAAAAACTCGGCCGGCGCGCACAGCTTTCACACTTTTCCACTCTGGTTTATTCGCGAGCAAATGAGTCTCTTCGAGCGTTCTCTGAATATCAAATCCGCACGGCGAGATGAAGATGATGTCCGGGTCTTTGGCAATCAATTCTTCCCAACTCATCCAGGGCGAATGTTTGCCTGCTTCGCCAAAGAGATTCACACCGCCAGCCATCTCGACCAGCTCCGGCATCCAGTTGCCGGCAGCCATCAGTGGATCAATCCACTCGATGCAGGCGACTGTGGGGCGAAATTCGATGGATTGCGTTTTAATTGCAATTGCCTCCATTCGCTCCCGGAGGTTTGCCACGACCCGTTCCCCTCGTTCAGCAACACCGAGAGCTTCAGCCACGCGAAGGATGTCTGCCCAGACATCAGCGAGGGCATTTGGTTCGAGCGAGACGATCACCGGTTGTGAACTGGTAAACTGGCACACTGCCTCTTCGACATCTTTGAAGCTGACTGCGCAGACATCGCATTGCGACTGCGTGATGATGTGTGTGGGTTGTAACTTTTCGAGCAACTGAGCGTCTACCCGATAGACGCTCAGGGCTTCTTGCAAAATTGCCTTGACGCGCTGGTCAATTTCGTAACTTAAGCCTTCGACCTGAAATTTGGGACTGGTGCAGACGGGCAGGCGTTTGACCGAAGGCGGGAAGTCGCATTCGTGTGATCTTCCTACCATTTGCGATTCGAAGCCCAGCGCGCAGACGATCTCGGTGGAGCTGGCGATGAGGGAGATGATGCGTGGCTGGGTCATATGGGAAAAGAAAGCCGAAATTTGTTAACGGTTTCAACACAAAGGGTCAAAGGGTCAAAGTGGGATAAAGGCTTGAGGCTTTTCTTCTTTGACCCTTTGACCCTTTGACCCTTTGTGTTGAAACCGTTAATCGTTCAAAGTAAATCTACACACACTTCGAGAAACCGCAATCTCTACACGTGTAACAACCACCAGCAAACTCAATCTGTTTGCCGGCACATTCCGGGCAAATGGTGATTACCTTCTTCGCGTCAACTGTCGCCGGTCTCGGTATCACATTGGCGATACTGACCGTCTGTGGTTGTGGGGTTATTTGAGCACTGGCCTCCTTGGCTGCCGCGCGAGCGGAGTCGGGCTGATTCGCCAGGCGGCGTTTGGTGAGCAAGATGCATTCGGCAGCGACCTGTTCGGGCGAAGTGCAGAGCCGTTCGTTGAACCAGATCGAGTGATTGCCGATAACTTTGTTCAGGCTTTCGGCTACCTCTTCCGGTTCAAATCCACCACGCAACATCTTTGAAGCCAGTAGACCGACAGAAACTGATAAGCCTGCGCCCGTGGCGAAGACTTCGAGAACACGATGGCCATCATGATTGACAGTGACGTAGAGGTTCTGGTGATCGAACCGGATCTGCCACGTCGAGCCGGTCAGCTCTCGCGGACGCTCGATCTTGCCTTGAGCATCTACTTCTGCAGGCATGATCTCCTGCACGAGAAGTGATGATGCTTGCGCTCTCGTTTGATCTTTTGCTTCAGTTTTCTGTTCGGTCTTCCGCTCGGCAGTGACAGCCGTCAGCACCTGGTTATCGCGCGAGCCGTCGCGGTAATAACTCACTGCTTTGACACCCATCTTCCACGCCAGACGATGGACGCGGTCGGTGTCTTCGATCATATAGCTCGAAGGCGCATTCACAGTTTTCGAAATAGAGTTGTCAACATGATCCTGAAACGCTTTGAGCACGCGCAGGTGATGGTCGGGAGTAAGTGTCAGTGCATCTACGAAGTACTCGGGCAGTTTATCTCGGTTCTCGACGATATAGTTTGCCGCGCGCTCGATCGAATCCTGATCGGTGTTGTCTAGATCAATGCCAAGCACCTTAGCTGCGGTCGGGTGCGCATAAGTGCGCGTGCCCAGCGTGTCACGGCGAATGTAGGCGTAAGAGAAGTTCGGCTCGCAACCCGAGCTTGTCTCGGCGACAAGAGAGATCGTGCCGGTCGGTGCTACGGTCGTTACCTCATAGTTGCGCGGCGTCAGTGGGATCGAGCGATCAATACCGACCTCGTTGTAGATAAGGTCTTCGTAGAGGTTGCGATTCGGCTCGAGCTCAGGCATGACGCCTTTCTCTGCGCCGAGGGCGAGCGAGGCTATCCACGACGCCTTGCGGAAGAAGTCCATCATGTTATCGGCATATAACGCAGATTCCGCGCTGCCGTATGAAATGCGCTTATGCAGCAGCAGATCGGCGAACCCCATAATCCCCATGCCCACCGGGCGTGTGCGATGCACCGTCTCGTGAATCTCCGGCAGCGGCCAGGTGCAGGTGTCGATCACGTTGTCGAGGAAGCGCACGCACCAGTAAATGTCGTTGGAGAAACGCTCCCAATCGATGTCGTCGGTCTGCTCGTCGTAATATTTTGCCACATCAATCGAGCCGAGGTTACAGGCGTTGTAGTCATGAAGCATCTGTTCGGCGCAGGGATTTGAAGCCTTTTTCAATCCCATCGAATTGAGTAGTGGGTTGTGGCGATTGACGTTGTCAATGAATATGATTCCCGGCTCCGCCCAGCGATGAGTTGATTCGATTATGCGATGCCAGATGTCGGGAGCGAAGACCATTCCGGGCTTCGGCGCCTGGCCATGGTGGGTATAATCGCCACCCTGACCGTCGTTGGCTTTAGGATCAAAGATAGGTTGATCCCAGGGCTTGCCATTGAACTCGGTCTGGAACCATTCGTTGTTCTCGACCGCGTGGAGGAATTTGTCTGTAACGGAGACAGAGATGTTGAAGTTGGTCAGACTCTTCTGGTCGTTCTTCGCATGGATGAATCGCAGAATGTCGGGGTGAGCGACTGCCAGAATACCCATATTTGCGCCACGTCGCACGCCGCCTTGTTTGACGGTCTCGGTCATCGTGTTGACGATTTGCATGAACGAAACAGGGCCTGACGCGAGGCCACGACCCTCGCCGACGGGCGTTCCAGCAGGACGCAGAAGCTCATATGTCATACCCGAACCTCCGCCGCTCTGATGAATCAATGCACATTGCTTGGCGTGCTCCATGATTCCCTCGAGTGAATCAGGGACCGGTAAAACGAAACAGGCGGCGAGCTGTGCCCTCGGCTTCCCTGCATTGACCAGACACGGGGTATTGGGTACGAAAGCGCGCTCCTGCAACAACCTCAGCATTTGAATGGTAAATTCTTCACGACGCTGCGGATCGGTCTCCGCCTCGGCGACGTGCGACACTACGCGTTTGACGATGTCATCCCACACTTCGAGAGCATTGCCTTTGATATCTTTCAAGGAATAACGTTTGGCAACCACGCGCCGGACATTGATGCCCAATACGCTTTTGGCAGCCGGGCTAGCGAATTGAATGATCTTTTGCTTACTTGCGCTCATTGTGCCTTCCTTGCTATGTGGGGTTAATAGCTTGTCCTACTAATCCAGTCCTGAATTTCCGGTAATTTTGTCTTGTGAAAAATCGGTACGCAATAGGAGATCTCATCTTTTGCTCGGCTCAAACAACGGTCGGACAAAAGTCGGGGGGCGGACTCTCGCCGGCTCTTGAGACACATCTAGACTTCCGTCAGAGAGGGGGCACCTGGACGGTTCAAAACCCAAATCGCTTGCATAAAGTAAGCTGGGAAGAGCGTTGAGCCGATGCGGATTTTTGATCCTTTGTTCTGAGCGGGGCAAAATATATTCCACTAGATGCTGAGTTGTCAACCCGAAATCTCAACAATATATTGTGGTTTTTTATAAGTAGCAGCAGGCACAGGTATAATAGTAAATTGTGGCAAATCACCACGGATCTACGGATTGCGGATTGCGGATTGCGGATTGCGGATTTGTTGTTTCCAAGTTTCGTTTTGAACTCGATCCCTGAGACAAACAATCCGCAATCCGCAATCCGTAGATCCGTGGTGATTTGCCACAATTTACTCAGGCACTACAGATCAGCTAAGCCTCTCGAATCGGGTAATTGCGCAGCTGATTGGTTGGTGTTAAGCTGAGTGAGTTATTCAATCGGAATCAAAAAACAGTCAAAGAACAGTAATAAAGAACAGTTCTTTGATGCGATCACGAATCGCCGCAGTCTGTTCAATCATATTGAGGTCAAAGACATGACATCCTGGATCGTCTTGATTTATGCGATTATCGTTGCTGCGGGTGGAGTAATGGGGTATCTAAAGGCCAACAGCCTTGCGTCTCTCATCGCGGGCGGAGTAGCAGGGCTTCTCCTGGCTGGGTCGTCTTTTGCAATGATGAGGGACGCTTATCAGGCTGGCTGGTGGATTGCGTTGGTAGTGACAATTTTGTTGCTGGCGCGATTCGGCATGGCTGCGCTTAAAGAATTTAAAATGATGCCGGGTGGTCTGGTCATCATTATGAGTTTGATTGTGCTTGCAGTCCTACTTACGCATCGTGGGAGTTGATTCATTAACAATTGAAAAATAGTTGACAGTTGGCAGTTGGCAGTTGGCAGTCAGGGGAATTTTCTACTGCCAACTGCCAACTGCCAACTGCCAACTGCCAACTGCCAACTACCAACTATTTTTCAGAGGAGGCAACAAACAATGGGTAATACCGTTTACAAAGCAAAAACCTTCGACCTGAGTGGGCTGAATGGTATTTCTGATGGAACACTTGCTATGCACTTCAAGCTTTATGAAGGCTATGTCACTAACACCAACCTGCTAAACGAGCAGATTGCCGAGCTGTCAAAAACCGAGATCACTGCCAAAGTGATGCCGATTTATTCGGAGCTCGTGCGGCGGCTCGGGTTTGAATATAACGGGATGGTGCTGCACGAGTGGTACTTTGGCAACATGAAGAAGGGAGGGAGCAGCGATCCGGCTAACACTTCGGCTTTCTCCAAGGCCGTGGAGGCCACTTTCGGTAGTTTCGAGAACTGGAAGAAGAGCTTTGTCGCCGTCGGCAAGATGCGCGGTGTGGGTTGGGCGGCAACTTATCAGGACCCGGTCACGGGCTGGCTGTCGAATCACTGGATAAATTTACACGAGACCGGAAATGTAGCGGGCTTCACTCCCATTCTGATTATGGATGTCTGGGAGCACGCTTTCATAAGAGACTACGCTCCAGCCGAGCGTCCGAAGTATATCGAGGCTTTCTTCTCGAATATCGATTGGACTGCCTGCAACGAGCGTCTGTCCAAAGGCGGAGCCGCCCGTCCGGTGGCGGTTTAAATCAGTACCGCGAGCCGTACTGATTACGTCGCAATACTTCCATCCAAAAAAGAAGCCTGCCATACGTGGCAGGCTTCGGTTTTTCTGCGTTGTTTCGGATTTTATTCCTGAGATCGGATGACGATATATCGCGAGCCATTGCGGTTGTGGACGCGCAACAAGACCTCCTTCTTGTCGGCCTTTTGCATCGCAGCATTGAAATCATTGACGTTGTTAATGGGTTGTCTATTTACCGACTCGATGATATCGCCACGCTGTAAATAGAGTGCGGCATTGCTCTCAGGATCAACCTCGGTGACATAGACTCCGCGGAAATTTTGACTCAAATCCGTGGTCAGGTTCTCAACACGAACGCCGGAGAGAACTCCGTTATTCGAATTTGAGCGATCAGTGCCTGGTTGATTGGTTGTATTGCTTCCCAGATTATTCTCAGCCAGCTTTGCGGTCAGCTCCCGCTCCGACCCATCGCGCCAGATTTTGAACTTGACGGTGGTGCCGGGTGAAGTTGACGATGCCAGGTTTCGGAGCTGATCGCTATCCTTAATACGCTGACCATTGAATTCGGTGATGATGTCACCAGGCTTGACGCCCGCCAGATCTGCCGGGTCGCCTTTGGGGACATTCTGTACGAAAGCTCCATCGCTACCTTTGTAGCCGAACTGATTCGCTAATTCAGGTGAAAGAGCTTCAACGAACACGCCGAGTTTGCCGCGACGTACTTTCCCGTTCCGGATCAGTTGATCCATCACGTTACGCGCCATTTTTGAGGGAATGGCAAATCCGATACCGATATTACCGCCGGTCTGCGAAAGTATCTGCGAGGGAATTCCAACCAATTCTCCGCGCAGATTGACGAGCGCCCCGCCGGAGTTACCACGATTAATCGCGGCATCGGTTTGCAGGAAATCTTCATAAATAGTTCTGGAATCCCGCACCGGTGATTGACGGCCTTTGGCGCTGATGATACCCATCGTCACGGTTTGACCTACGCCGAGCGGGTTGCCCACTGCGAGGACGAGGTCGCCAACTTCAACATTCTCCGAATCTCCAAACTGGACCGTTGGAAGGTTGGTGGAATCAATTTTGATCACGGCGATGTCGCTCGGTACGTCTGCGCCGATGACTTTGGCCTGGATCTCACGGCGATCAGCGAGTTCCACTTTGACTCGTTCGGCGCCCTCGACGACGTGATTGTTCGTGATGATGTATCCATCGGGGCTGACGATTACACCAGATCCGACGCCGCTCGGACGCAGCGGCCCCGGAACTGGTTGAGTTCGTGGTGTCCGACGGCGAGGTGTCGCTTCATCTTCCTGTTGATTGGGCTGCTGATTGGGTTGATCCGGACGTTCGAAAAAATCGCGGAAGGAATCAGGGAAAAATGGAAATTGTTGTGGACGAGAGCGGTTCTCGACTCTGATCGTAACGACCGCTGGCGTAACAGCCTTGGCGATGGCAGAGAAACCGCCACTCAACGTGATCTGCTCATTCACTTTAGAATCGGATGAGACATAGATCGGGACCTTGGTTTCGTTGCTGCTACTACTAAACCAGCCTTTGGCTGTTGCGGCGGAGCCGGCAATAGCGCCGACGAGCAATACGGCTACACCAATAATACTTAGAAGCGTCCAATTCTGCCGTCGATGTCGGCTGATGTTTAGCATTTGATTAATTTCTGTTTCCATCTCTCTAACTCCTCTGCAACTACTGGGAGCGCCTGCGCTCCCAGTAGTTGTCATTGTTTCTGGGCGTCGTCATGAACAACATGAACGACTCCTCAGTAATAGATGCTAGATGCTATAGCCTTCAAGAAAATATTCTTCCGTTTTCAGCCTGCGGAGCAGGCGTCAGAATTTAGCCTTGGGGTGTAGCGTAGCGAAGCGAAGCGAAACCCCAGGTTGGTGATCACCGTTGTACCAGCCCGCGTAGCGGGCGGCAGAGAATCGCTAACGGTAGATGAGACTGGGAGATCTGTCGCCCGCTACGCGGGCTCGGATCTCATCCCAATCATTACCCCGGGTTCCGCTTCGCTTCACCCGGGGCTACACTCTTGCGCCCGCTACCGCGGGCTGAGTGCGAAAAATCTTTTTCTTAAAGGCTATAGCATCTTAGCAACGGCATCGATCCTTTTCAAGAATCCGCCTGAATGAGTGTTTATGCCGATGCCGTATCCGGCAACCGGTTTGAATAAAGCGGGAATCGGGAAGTCAACTCCTTGACTTCTGCGCTGACGCGTTGACGGACTACTTCGTCATCACCTGCCTGCAAAACTTCTGCTATCATTTGCGCGATCGGGCGCATCTCACCTTCGCCCATTCCGCGAGTAGTTACTGCGGGTGTGCCGACTCTTATACCGCTTGCTCTGAGCGGTGGATTGGTATCAAAAGGTATCGTGTTCTTGTTGACGGTGATCCGAGCGGCTTCGAGAGCTTTCTCTGCGTCTCTGCCGGTGATGCCTTTTGAAAATACGTCAACGAGAAAGACGTGATTGTCTGTGCCACGTGAGACAATTCGGAATCCGGCGTCGGCCAGCGCCTTTGCCAGCGCCTTTGCATTCTTTACGATCTGGTCCTGATAACCCTTGAACTCTGGCTGCAAAGCCTCTTTGAAAGCTACTGCTTTGGCGGCGATGATATGGACGAGCGGGCCACCCTGAATGCCGGGGAAAACATTACGATCAAGGTCCTTGGCAAATTGCTCCTTGCACATAATGATGCCTGCACGGGGGCCTCGCAGCGTTTTATGCGTGGTCGTTGTGACAAAATCGCAAAAGGGGACAGGCGACGGATGCAATCCGGTCGCAACAAGACCGGCAATGTGCGCGATGTCGGCCATGACCGCCGCCCCCACGCTCTGCGCGATGTTTGCAATTCGCTCGAAATCGATCACGCGCGAATAAGCAGATGCGCCGCAGACGATTAGTTTCGGTTTGTGCGTTCTGGCAAGCGCCTCCATCTGATCGTAGTCGATTGTCTCGTCATCGCGCCGCACACCGTAGGCTACGACCTTGTAGCTCTTTCCTGAAAAGTTGAGCGGGTGACCATGGGTCAGATGGCCGCCGTGCGACAGGTCCATCCCCAGAATCGTATCGCCGTGCTGGCAGGCGGTTAGATAGACGGCCATATTCGCCTGGCTGCCTGAATGCGGTTGAACATTGATATGATCAGCTCCGAACAACTTCCTGGCGCGATCAATTGCCAGACTCTCAACGATGTCAGTGAATTCGCAACCGCCGTAGTAGCGCTTACCCGGATAGCCTTCAGCGTATTTATTTGTGAAGACTGAGCCGGCAGCTTGCAGGACGGCCTCAGAGACGAAGTTCTCCGATGCGATCAACTCCAGGCCTTCGTTCTGGCGATTGGTCTCATTTTGAATTGCGGAATAGATTTCAGGATCGACTTCGGCGAGTGAGCGGTAGTGGTTGTACTGCATATTCGATTGACCTAATGTTCGGTTTTACCCGCGGATCGCGCGGGTGATACTGACAGTTGGGGCGTTGAACCTTTATGCTAACTCACGCTGTTAGTGCGGGCAAGCCAATAAAAATGCGAAATGCGGATTGCGGATTGCGGATTGCGGATTAAAAAATACATCCGCAGTTCAAGCTGAAATCCTGAAACACGTGATGAAATCAAATATTAATCGAATAATGAGCGGCATCACACAATCCGCGATCCGCAATCGGCACCAAGAATTGGCCGCAATCATCCTCTCTTTTGTTGCGATGCTCATTGTCTCCTGGCGACGCTGGACGTCGCCCATAGCCGATAGTGGGCGCGAAATGGATTTGCCGCTCCGCCTGCTCCGTGGCGAGATGCTCTACAGCGACATAAATTATCTTTACCCGCCGTTTTCACCTTACTTCAACTCGCAACTCTACCGCATCTTCGGTGCTCATCTCGAGGTCTTACTGGCAAGCGGGATCTTTTGTTCGGCATTGATCGTCGCGCTCTGTTATCGGATCGCGCGAAGATTACTTTCGCCTGCTGAAGCCACGATCGCAGCGATGGCTGTGGTTGTTTTATGTCTATTCAAACCGACGGGAAATTTGATCTGGCCCTATTCCTTTGCCGCCCTGTACGGAATGGTCTTCGCCCTCGCCGCATTGCTGATGACCCTGAGATATTCTGTGCCAGACCATCAGTCTCGCGCTTCGCTTCTCAGCGCAGGAGTTTTTATCGGCCTTGCTGCGATTACCAAGCAGGAGTTCGCGATTGCCGCAGCCGCGACTGTCACTGCGGCACTGGTTTATCTTTATCGAGAGAGCCCGGGAAAACTGCTGACAGAACTATCCCATGTTGCCATCCCGGCGGTAATAATTACGGTGCCGGTCTACGCTCTGCTTTTTTATCTCGTCGGGTGGCGCACACTCGTCATAGATTGCCATTTGTTTTACACACACTTACCCCCATCCCTGGTCTTCTACAATGCTCATCGCACAGGACTCGATCATCCACTATTTTCTTTCGTGCAGATGCTGGGAGCAGCCGGAGTCGGGGTCGCTGCGATGAGCGCAATTGCCCTCCTGAGCGACCGCACGCGTGGGATTCTCCAGCGAGCGAGCATCGGTCTCATCACATCTCTGACTGTCGTGGTCGCGATCAAACTTATTGCCGGCAAGCACTGGGATGGAAGTCCAGTACGCGCGATGCCGCTACTGTTGCTGGCGTTCATCATTTTCGAATGGCGGCGCAGAGAGTCCGGCTCTGAAAACAGATCGGAATGTGCCGCCCTCTTCATCATTTCGGTCTACAGCCTGGCAATTCTGGCACGGGTCTCGTTGCGCGTGCCGAGTGGCGGAGCTTTTGGCGGATATTTTTTGCCAACTTCGTTAATCTTGTTTTGTTACCTGTTTCTTCGCGCCCTTCCGGACGCGATCGGACGTTGGACATCTGATCGGCTCTCCGCAAAACGGTCGCGGATGATCGGAGTGGGATTATTGTTGGTGCTATTGTTAGCCATGGCGATCGTCTTCGGCGTGCGATATCGCAAGAACTTCGATTATGAAATCACTGCTCGGCGGGGGCGGTTCTTCGCTCCAAGATCATCGGGACAGGCAATCAGCGAAGCTCTTGACTTCATCGAGAAAGAGACCAGGCCTGATGAGGTTATTGCGGTCTTGCCTGAAGGCAGCGATCTGCCTTTCCTGGCCGGGCGTCGAATGCCACTGCGCCATCAGATTCTGATACCCGGTTTGATGAGCGAGCGAGACGAGAGGGAAGCGATAGCGAAATTAGAAGAGGAACAGGTTCGTTACGTGCTGATCGTCAACCGCCCCATGCGCGAGTTCGGGGCGGAAGCATTCGGGCGCGATTTTTACCAGACGTTGAACGCATGGATTGAGGAACATTACCAGTTAGTCAAAATTTGCGGCACAGTGGATGACCCACAGATTCAAATTGGCGCGCCGCAGTTCTTTATCAAGATTCTTCAGCGCCGCTAACGTCCCCGGTGCTCTTCCTTTTCCTCCAGTAGCTCAATTGCCCTGAGGATGATCAAGGTGTTGCGGCTGACATGAGCGCCCAGGGCGAACAGGCCAAGTCCCAGAATTACATAGACTGCCATTGCCGCCAGCACCAGCAGCAGATGGAAACGATTGGAGAAGTCAGCGAGGACGATGAAGGCGATCAGAAAGAGCGTTTCGACCACGAAGGCCGAGTAAAAAGCAAGTTTGAAGTGGCGTTCGCTCTTCTCGATGCGGCTCAATGCGGCGCCGCGCACCCTGTTGAGGTTGTTTTTCCCTGACATCAGACCCTCCCTTTATGATTGCGGATTGCGGATTGCGGATTGCGGATTTAAAGAGAACTAGTATCTTAATTGCTGAAATCTTTTCAAATCCGCAATCCGCAATCCGCAATCCGCAATCCGCAATCGGTAATCAGGCCGTCGGCTCAATCACGATCTGTCTCTTCTCCGGCACTCTCACACCCTCTCTCAGGTAAAGATAGAGAGGAAGGCCGAATGAAAACCCGATCAAGCATGTGCCGAGGACGACCATCCAGAACCCCTTGATCCCGAGTTCTCGGGCTTCACGTCCAAAGACGATCAGACCGAGAAGAGCGCTGAGTATCAGATCAGCGATCAGCCCTGAAGCAGCGGGGTTTGAAAACGCCGCTGAAATGAAAGTTGATAAACCATAACCGTGTAGATTGAAGTGCTTGCTGAACAGATAAAGCGGTACCACTGCGCCGATAATCATCGCGGCCAAATAGAATTTCTTCATAACTATTCTTCCTCGGTTATGAGGCCTCTGATAGCCTCAGTTATCTGGTTTAAGCTGCTTGCGCAGGCAATCGAGCCCATATGCGAGTCGCGATTTGACTGTCCCCAGCGCCACCCCGAGCACATCAGCCACTTCACCGAGCGGCATCTCGTGAAGGTAATGCAGGACGATTACCGCGCGGCTTGCCGGTGAAACTCGTTCGACGAGTTGCGGTAGTTGTTCGACCAATTCAAGCTCGAAAACCTCGCGTGATGGCGCCGGCATCTCTTCCAGGACCGAATCGTCAATTGTTTGATCAGACCACTTGCGCTCACGCTTGAGATGCCTGAAGGCTTCGCGTGTCGCAATGCGATAAGTCCATGGACGAAACAATTCCGGTTCGCGCAGCCAGCGCAGCTTGCGATAAATGAGGATGAAGACTTCCTGCAAAATGTCTTCGGCAAGCGCATGTGTGCCGACCAGACTAACGATATAACGATAGAGCGGCTCCTGCACCAGTTGAAGCAATTCATCGAGCGCTTGGCGGTCTCCGGCCTGAGCGCGCAGCACTCGCCGGATTTCCTGTTTGGCGCTCTCCATCTTCGCCCTCCACTATTAGAGAGGCGGATATTGGGTAAGGTGTTCGAATGTGAAGGAAAAATTTATTTCCCGGGAGCCTTCTCAAAGTAGTCAGCGCTCTTTAACTTGTGAGCGAGAGAATAAATAACCGGCAGCGAGCAGGGTCAGCAGCAAACCCTCGACCAGCAGCACGCGCGGCAGCGGCAGATATTTGACCAGAAATCCGGTAACCAGGCTGCCGAGGGGCATTCCGCCGCGAAATGCGACCATGAAGATGCTCATTACGCGCCCGCGCATATCATCACTTACCAGCAATTGCACCAGCGATGTGATCAATGAGAACACACACATCATAAATATGCTGGCGACGAAAATGATCGGATATGCAATCAAGGCTGAGGGTGCAAGTGTGAATGCGATGATCGAGAGGCCGAAGAAGATCTGCATCATCAGCGCATAACGGCCTTTATGTCTGATGTTCCCAAGTCCCGCCACGATCAAGGCGCCGGTAACCGCGCCTGCGCCGGAGGCAGCCATCAACTTGGCATTGCCGCTGGCGCCGGTCTGAAAGATGTCTCGCGCAAAGACCGCCAGGAAAATCGTGATCTGCATACCGAAAAACGTGGAGGCGAAAGCGAGAAACGTCAGCGAGCGTAATCCTTCCTGATGCCAGACGAAGTTCAATCCCTCGCGGAACTGGCTGCGCATACTCCCTGTGGCAACGGGCGGGATGTGTCTGACGCTGAGTGACGTGAGCGCGAAGATGACGGCGATAAACGACAGGCTGTTAATGCCGAAGGCCACCGAGGCGGCGATCATTTGATCCGCGAAGATGGCGAAGGGAAAGCTGCTGATCGTCGAACCTACGACACGTGCAAGTTGGAACTGTATGGAATTGAGCGCAATCGCGTTCGGAAGGTCCTTCTTTTCTACCAGCATCGGGATCAGCGATTGATATGCCGGCCCGCCGAATGCCTGGACGCATCCGGTGAAGAATGAAAGCAGCAACGCGCTAAAAACCAAAATTGGAGCGGCTACGTGGAAAAACGCCAGCAGCGCGAGTGTCAGTGCGAAGATCAATTGAGAGTATTGAGAGGTGAGCAATATCCGGCGGCGATCAAAACGGTCAGCAAGCACTCCTCCCACGAGAGTGAAGAGCAAGATCGGCGCGGTGCTCAGGAATCCGTTCAAGCCCAGGTAGAAAGGGTCATTCGTAAGTTGAAGTAAGAGCCACGCGAGCGCAGTCTCCTGCAGCCAGGTACCCGAGCTGGAAGTAAAAGCGCCGAACCAGATCAGACGGAAATCCCGGTACGTGAAGGCGTGAAAGACCCGGGCGAGCGTAGTCTGCTTCGGCCCCGTAACTACGGGGACCTCCGGGGGCGCTTCTGGTACGGCGGCAGGTTTGATCATCAATCTTCAGTTCGTGATAACGTTGTTACGGCTTTCTTCACGGGCTTCGCCATAGATCGCACCCCACTTATCGTGCTCGGGGTGACCAGCATAAGTGTTGAGAGCAGCTTCGCTTTCGAATTCGATCACGAACGCATAATTGAATTCGCTCGGTTGTATCTTGGTGGGTTTAATCCAGATGTTTTTAATGCCGGGAATTTTCGCTGCCATCACCTTAATCCCCTCGATGGCCTTCTGTCGCTGTTCAGGTGTCGATTCGGGTTTCCATTTACCAGTCACTACATGGATGACGGTCTTCGGCTGGCCGTACTTGTTTTGACCCATGATCACACCGCTGATCAAGACTGCAATCAATGCGCAGCCGAACAAAATTCGGCGAAGAGTTGGACTCATATTTTCTCACTCCTTAAGAAATTAGTGATTTGAAGTTCAGCATCGAATCTGCGCGGAAGCTGATGCGCCCCGCCAAGCAAACCTCAAACATAGTACTATGCAGGTGAATACTGCTCAAGGTGGTCTTGCAAACACACAAAGAGAGAATATGAAACAAACGAAAAACAGTTTTCAGTTTTCAGTTTTCAGTTTTCAGCTCGCGTTTCATCGCGAGCTGAAAACTGAAAACTGAAAACTGAAAACTGTTTTTCGTTATTTGAAGTTCAGATAGGCGACGTGCAGTTGGCGTGTCCAATCCTTGGTATCTAGAGCATCAAAGCAGATTTGATCTCCTGTCCGATTCCAACGCGGATGCAGATCACAGCGAAGATCGCCGCTCAGGTATTCATTGACAGGGAATGCACCCAGCAGGAGGCCTTTCTTCATTCCAACGTGATAGATCATTAATGACTTCGATCGCGTTAATCCATCGTTGCGATCGGTCACGATCCACTGCCCATCCGGCGCAAAGCTGCAATGGCCATCGCCTCTCAGGAAGCCTTCGCCAACAGTCTGATAATCCTGCTTGCCATCGGAGAAGAGAATGTGCTGACGCTCGTCGCCCTCACTGAAGATGAACGTGGCAAGAATCTCTTTGCTGTTGCGCCACTCGAAATGCGAGACGCTTTTACCGAACGGCACAACCTCGCGCAGATCAGAGCCGTCCAGATTGGCCGTGAACATTGCCGATTCGAGCCTCTGGTTCTGATCGTCTTTCCAGCAGCGCGCAAGAACGAAGAAGCGGGTGTCGTCTTTATTAAAGACCGTGTGGTTGAAGAAGAGGTGTTTGTCTTTCAACATCGGGTGAGTCTTAACCAGCCATTGATAGATTCTCTCGTAAGAAAGCACAAGCTTGTTCTCGCCCGTCGTCAGATCCATCAGGAATACCCCGTCGTTATCCGGATGAGGCGAATTCGGGTTCGGGTCACGAGCGCCGACATATCCAACCACCGGACGTAAACGATAGAGCCGGCCATAATCCAGGCTCAGCGCATGACGACCATTGTGGCTGACTGCGCCGATGGCTAGCGGCAATTCGCGGCGCACGCCGGTCTTCACGTTGAGGATGACCGAGATGATCTTGCCGGGATCATCTTTTTGACGGTCGTTGAAGATGATCTCATTTTCCGGATCGACCGGATTCCAATGAAGCATTGCGCCCTGCTGTAAGTTCCAGGCGCGAGTTTCACCGACTCTCCTGAACTCTCCGGTCCTGGCATCGACCAATCCAACGGCAGCGGCCTCTTGAGGCTTTGGCAAATGATCCTGAAAATCGCTCTCCAGGCAGACAAGATACTTGCCCGACTTATTCCACGGCGTAATGCCGTAGTAGCCAAAGAAGTGGTGCTTTGGCCCTGAAGTGAGCGTTCTGATCTGGAATTTTGGGAGGAAGGATTGAGCAGTTATGCCCGGAAGACATATCGCCGCGAGAAGGAAGAGAGAATACGAAGCAACCAGAATTGGCGAAAATAACGAAACAAACGAAAAGA
>JAKEHZ010000143.1 GCA_022614735.1 Acidobacteriota bacterium
AGGCGAAGGACCTCCTGCTCGGCATTGGCGATGATGCGGCGATTCTGCGCGAACAATCCGGCCGCGAAACGCTGCTCACAGTCGATCTGCTGGTTGAAGAGATCGACTTCAAACTCGAATATACGCTCCCTCGCTGGCTGGGACACAAAGCTCTGGCTGTGAGCTTGAGCGATATTGCGGCGATGGGCGGCACGCCACGGTTCTCCCTGCTGACACTCGGGATTTCGAAAACAAATCCGCAATCTGATGAATTCTGGGAGGAATTCTTTGCCGGCTACCACGCACTGGCTGATGAGCACGGGGTGACTCTGATCGGCGGCGATCTTTCTTCAACTTTCGACCGTTTGACCATTGATTCATTGGTTGTTGGACACTGCACGTCCGGCAGAGCTATACGACGCAGCGGCGCGCGCGTTGGCGATGCCATCTATATGACCGGCTGTGTCGGGGCTTCGGCCGCAGGGTTGAAGCTCCTCCTGCAGGGCGCTCGCGTTAATGAAAAAGAAAGAAGCCTTCTGCAAAAAGCTCTTCGTACTCATTTGAAGCCTGAGCCACCCGTTGCCTTCGGCAGGCAAATCGGCGAGTTCGGTCTGGCTCACGCGATGATCGATGTGAGCGATGGTTTGGCGCAAGACCTGGCGCACATCTGTGAGGAGAGCCGTGTTGGGGCAATTATCGAGACCGCCGCTGTGCCGGTTGCCGAAGAAGTCAGCCTCATCGCAGAAGGGCCGGAATCAGCCTCCGCGTTCGCCATCAGCAGTGGTGAGGATTTCGAACTGCTCTTGACGGCAAATAACGATCTGGAAGAGAGGTTGTTTGAAATAGCTGAAAGCTGTGAAATCAAGATAACCCGGATTGGTGAAATTATTGAAAACCGACATAACTCCCACCCGGTTCTGATACGCTGTGATGGTGATGTTAAACCATTATTAGTTCGGGGATACGACCATTTCCTCGTTTGACCTTCCCTACACCCTTAGCCTAATCTTTCAGCTCAATGATGGACAGAGGCGAGCAGCTACGAAAAATTCTATTGCGCCGGATGGGCGAGGCCATCGAAGATTTCGGTCTGATTAGCGATGGCGATCGGATCATGGTCTGCCTGAGCGGCGGCAAGGACAGTTACACGCTGCTCAACTTGCTGATGGTTTTGCAGCGCAAAGCTCCGGTCAATTTTGAATTGCTCGCAGTCAATCTTGACCAAAAACAACCGGGCTTCCCGGCAAGCGTGCTTCCTGAATACCTTTCCGGACAGGGCGTCCCATTCCGCATCATAGAGCGGGACACGTACTCCATCGTTAAGCGCCTGGTTCCCGAAGGCAAAACATACTGTTCTGTTTGTTCTCGTCTGCGCCGCGGCATTTTGTACAACATTGCAGTTGAGGAAGGATGCACCAAGATTGCGCTTGGCCATCACGCTGATGACATCCTGCAAACGTTCCTTCTCAACTTATTCTACATCGGCACACTGAAAGCGATGCCGCCAGTGCTGCGATCGGACGATGGCCGCAACACGGTGATTCGCCCAATGGCATATATCTGGGAGAAAGATATAACCGAATACGCAGAAACACAGAACTTTCCCATTATCCCTTGCGATCTCTGCGGTACCCAGGAAAATCTGAAACGCAAGCGCGTCAAACAGCTGATTGATGAATTGCAAAAAGAGATTCCACACATCCGTAAATCAATGCTTACTGCATTGGGCAATACCGTGTCGACTCATCTGCTCGACTCGAATTTATTTGATTTCAAATCTCTTACTTCAGGCGTTGGCGATATATCTGCCGAGCTTGATGCCGCAGTCGGCACACACTATGGTGATGAAGTCGCCGAGCCTGCGCTTGTTTCATTGATTCGCTGAAATTAAGATTTAAGAGGGAATACTAAAAACAGTTTTCAGTTGTAACTGCTCAGCCGCATAGCGGCGGTTGACCTTAGCCGTGTCCTTTAGGGCACGGTCTGCGATAGAAAAGAGGATTCAGTCGCGTCAGCGACGGTTGAGTTCCATCGCCCAATAATTCAACCGTCGCTGACGCGACTGGAAACATTTATGAATCGGCTTTCCGTGCCCTAAAGGACACGGCTAAGGTCAATCGCCGCTATGCGGCTGAGCAGTTACAACTGAAAACTGCTTTTCGTATTCTCTCTGGCTCCCGTAATCGATTTTCCAGAAAAACAGTTGCCCCTAACAAGGAGGAGAAATGCCCGTTCGTCTCGCAAAGCTCTTAGTCTCTCTGATCTGTTTCTCACTATTTCTGCCAGTCAATTTCAGTCTGGTAATCGGGCAGGCAAAACCTCAGATATCCTCACGCAAAACTCCCGGCAAAACTGCCTCTGGAACTTTGCTTCCCAACGGATGGACGCTCACACCCGAAGGAAAACAGATTCCCGTGAGCGATCTGCCTTTAAATATGGTGCTGAGCAATGACGGACGCTACCTGCTTGTGACGACAAATGGCTACGGCCCGCAAACGATCAATGTGATCGACTTGACTTCGGGACAGAGCATCCAGGTGATCGAAGTTAAGAAGTCGTGGCTCGGTCTGGCATTCGCGCCGGATGGCAAGCGCTTCTACGCCTCCGGCGGCGATGACAACGAAGTGCTGATCTTTGATTTCGCCGCCGGCAAGGTTGAGAGCGCGGGCAAGATACTGCTGGGCAGCCCCGAATACCACGCGCTCGATGAAAAGGCGCGCGAACAAGCTCGCAGAGCCGGTCGCGGCGAACTCGCCTTCCCTTCAGGTATCGCCGTCACGCCTGACGGCAAGCTCCTCTATGTCGCAGAGAACCTGACCAATAAAGTTGCGGTGATCGATCTCAGCAATCAGCAGGTGATCACCAAGATCGAAGTAGGCGAGTATCCTTACGATTGTGTAATATCGAATGATGGTAGACGCGCCTATGTCTCCAATTGGGGCTCGCGCAGCATCGCGGTTATTGACACGGCGGAGAAAAAAGTTGTAGGCAATATTAAAGCCGGTGATCATCCGAATGACCTGGAACTGACACGCGATGACAAAACACTCTATGTTGCCAATGCCAACAGCAACACAGTCTCTGTTATTGACACAACACAGGCCAA
>JAKEHZ010000144.1 GCA_022614735.1 Acidobacteriota bacterium
AAGCTGAAGAAGGAAAACGGAACAAACGGAAATAACGGAACAAACGGAAAAATCCTAGAGAATTTCCGTTTGTTCCGTTATTTCCGTTTGTTCCGTTTTCTCTTCTTCCATTGTTTCGTATTCTCTCTTCGCGCTGTTGTAAAAATATAACAACTCAAATCAGTCGAAAGGAAGATCACCATGAACCGTAGAAAATTCATTGCGACTGGACTCGCTTCTGGTGCAGCTACCATCGTTACCTCGAATGTTTCTGAGGCTGTCGCCAGCTCAGCCGGAGTAGATCCGGTGCGGAAATTCAAGCTCAATTACGCGCCGCATTTCAATATGTTTCCCAACCACACCGGCCCTGACCTGGTGGCCCAGTTGCAGTTTTTTCACGCGCAGGGCTTCACCGCGCTCGAAGACAATGACTTGCCGAACAAACCAGTTGCCGATCAAGAGAAGATCGGCAAGACGCTGGACGATTTGAAGATGACGATGGGTGTCTTTGTTGCGACCAAGGATTTTCAAAATCCTACTTTTGCGGTGACGACGTGGAAGCCGGAGATGCGCGAGCCGATCCTCAAAGACATGCGCAATGCAGTGGAGGTTGCCAAACGCGTTAACGCGAAATGGTGCACGGTTGTCCCTGGTTGTTACGACACGAAGCTTGATTGGGAGTACCAGACGGCCAGCGTGATTGATATGTTCCGTCGCTCGGCTGAGATCTGCGAGAAGGCCGGCCTGGTTATGGTGATGGAGCCGCTCAACACGCGCCGCGACCATCCCAAGCTTTTCCTGACGAAGATCGGCCAGGCTTATTCGATCTGTCGCGCAGTCAACAGCCTTTCCGTAAAAATTCTTTATGACATGTATCACCAGCAGATCACCGAAGGAAATATCATCCCGAACATCGATCTGGCCTGGGACGAAACTGTTTATTTTCAAATCGGCGATAACCCCGGACGCAAAGAGCCGACGACAGGGGAGATGAACTACCGCAACATCTTCCAGCACATCTACAATAAGGGTTACAAGGGTGTCATGGGTATGGAGCATGGCGTCAAGGACAGAACCAAAGAGGGTGAGAAGGCGGCTATTGAAGCTTATGTCTGGTGTGATAACTTCTAGGTGCCGTGCGTAATAAATATAACCCTTGTCACCGTCGGCTCGCGCGCAATATTTTACTTTGCGTAGTTCTGGTTTTTAGTCTGGTCTCTCAGACCGCATCGCAACAACCCAAACCTCAGGGCAGGACTGCAAATAAAAGCCCTGCAACTGAGCGAAGGTCGAAACGGAAATCACAAATCCCTGCCAGTGTCCGAGCCGCGCTTAATCGTATCTCCGGGAATTCGCTGCGTGGCCATCTTTCATTCATTGCCTCGGATTTGCTCGAGGGACGCGACACGCCATCGCGCGGTCTGGACATAGCAGCAGAATATATCGCCGCGCAATTCCGTCGCGCAGGGTTGGAGCCGGCGGGGGACGCGGGTAAAGGCGGTGAGAGAGATTACTTTCAGATCGCGGACTCACAGGTGACGGTGGCAGGCGTGAATGATTCCAACCTTCCTGCCAGAAATGGTTCGCAAGCGCAAAAGCCCGACAGGCTGAAAAATGTGATCGGCCTGCTGCGCGGGTCAGACCCGGTTTTAAAAGACACTTACGTGATCCTCTCGGCGCACTACGATCACATAGGCATTGGCAACGCCGTTAATGGGGACTCGATCTACAATGGCGCAAACGACGATGGCAGCGGAACCGTATCAGTGATCGAAATTGCAGCGGCACTGGCAACGCTAAAACAAAGGCCAAAACGCAGTCTTGTCTTTATCGCGTGGTTCGGCGAAGAGAAAGGGTTGGTCGGATCCAAATATTACGGCAGACACCCGGTCTTTCCACTCGAGAAGACCGTGGCGCTGATCAATCTCGAACAGGTCGGAAGAACCGATAGCAGCGAAGGCCCCCAGGTGAATAACGTTTCGATGACGGGTTTCGATTTCACCAGCCTGGGAAAGGTCTTCAGAGCGGCAGGAGAGAAGGTCGGCATCGTTGTTTATAAGCACGAGAGGAACAGTGACAATTACTTTAGCAGAGCCGACAATCAGACTCTGGCGGATGCGGGTGTGCCGGCGCACACTCTTTGCGTGGCGTTTATATATCCGGACTATCACGGCCTTGCCGATCATTGGGAGAAGATCGATTACGCAAATATGGCGAGGGTCGATCGGATGATCGCTCTTGCGCTTTTGATGATTGCAAATAATCCGAGAGAACCGAAGTGGAACGAGGCAAATCCGAAGACAGCGGAATATGTAGAGGCGTGGAGAACGCTGCACCGCAAGCAGTGATAATGCAGGAAGCGCGCAGAATGCAGATCGTGCAATCGCCGATCATCCCCGTGGTCGGCGAGTTGATACGTAACACGCCGGGAACGATCTCCCTCGGTCAGGGTGTTGTGTCGTACGGCCCGCCCCCACAGGCAGTGGAACAAATCAGGGACTTTCTCAGCAATCCGGATCATCACAAATATCAGGCCGTCCATGGCATTCCTGCCCTGCTCGAATTGATCGAATCGAAGCTGCTCGGTGAAAACGGCATCAGTGCTGATCAAGGAAGCCGTATTGTCGTAACGGCAGGAGGCAATATGGCTTTCGTCAATGCGCTGCTCGCGATTGCCGATCCCGGTGACGAGATCATCCTCAATCTACCGTACTACTTCAATCACGAGATGGCGATCACGATGGCCAGTTGTAAACCGGTGCTGGTGCCGACTGATGAAAATTATCAACTCCAACCCGGCCGCATTGCCGAAGCAGTCACGGATAAGACACGCGCAGTAGTGACAATCTCCCCGAACAACCCTACTGGAGCGGTCTACTCCAGCAGCGCGCTCAAAGAAATAAATGAGATTTGCCGTAAGCATGGCATCTATCACATCAGCGATGAAGCATACGAGTACTTCACCTATGGCGGGAAGAGACACTTTTCGCCGGGATCGATCGCCGGGAGCAATGAGCATACAATCTCGCTCTTTTCACTATCCAAAGCATACGGCTTTGCGAGCTGGCGAATAGGATTTATGGTAGCTCCGAAGCATCTTTTCGATGCGATCAACAAGATTCAGGATACGATTCTGATCTGTCCGCCGGTGATCTCACAGTTTGCGGCCGTTGGCGCGTTGAGGGCTGGAAAAGAATACTGCCTTGAGAAGTTGAAGCAACTATCTGAAGTGCGCGAGCTGGTCCTGTGCGAGTTGGATCGAATTAAACGATGCTGCGAAGTCCCTCCGGCAGATGGAGCTTTCTACTTTTTGATCAGACTCGACACAAAAATGAAGCCGCTGTCATTGGTTGGAAAATTGGTTCGCGAGCATGGCGTGGCGGTCATTCCCGGCAACGCATTCGGGATGGAAGAAGGCTGTTATCTGCGCGTAGCCTATGGCGCTTTGCAGAAAGAGACCGTTGCAGAAGGCATTGGCCGTCTGGTAAGAGGTATCAAGACTATTCTGGGGGCTTAAAAAAATGAATGTGATCGGATTACAACTCGACGTCGTCTGGGAGAACAAATCTGCCAATCACGCGAAAGTACTGGCGATGATTGAAAAGGCTAAACCGCAACCCGGCTCGCTGGTGGTTTTGCCCGAGATGTTCGCAACCGGTTTCAGTATGAATGTCTCGGCGATTCACGACAGCGATTCGCACGAGACTCAGGATTTCCTCGCTCAGACTGCGGCAGATTACCGAATTTATCTTCTCGGCGGAGTGGTGACGAAGGACCAAACCGGCCGTGGTAGAAATGAATGTGTCGTCTTTTCTACCGATGGTCGCGAGATCGCGCGTTACACCAAGCAATATCCATTCACGATCGGCGGCGAATCGGATTGTTACGTTGCGGGTGAGAGCGGGTGCGTCTTCGAGCTTGAGAAGTTCAGTGTCGCTCCGTTCATCTGTTATGACCTGCGTTTCCCGGAAATCTTCCGCCGGGCGGTGAGTCAGGGCGCGAACCTTTATACGGTGATAGCCAGCTGGCCGGTCATGAGGGAGGAGCACTGGGTGACATTGCTCAGGGCGCGCGCGATTGAAAATCAGGCTTACGTTATTGGCGTCAATCGGTGTGGTAATGATCCAAAATACTATCATCCCGGCCGCAGTTTAATTGTGGATCCTCACGGAAAGGTGATGGTGGACGCCGGAAGAGAAGAATGTTCGATCAGCGCTGAACTGAGCATAGATGAAGTAGTTAAATATCGCCGAGATTTTCCGGTGCTCGATGATTTTCGTCGCTAGCTATCAGCTATCAGCTATCAGCTGAAGGCTGATAGCTGATAGCTGATAGCTGAGGAGCAAAGAGACAATGTCAGGTCCCTCCCAGATGACAATTCTCTGCATGGCCAGCTATGAAAAGGGGCAGGAGTTTCTTTGTGAAGCGAAGCGACAAGGCTGGCGTGTACTGTTGCTCACGGTCGAAAACCTTAAAGACGCCAGGTGGCCGCGCGAGAGTATCGATGAAGTCTATCTGATGCCCGACCTCACCAACCGCGAACACGTCATCAATGCGGTGAGCTATCTGGCGCGCACGATTAATCTCGACCGCATTGTTCCGCTCGACGAGTTTGACATCGAGATGGCCGCGACATTGCGCGAACATTTGCGCATTCCGGGGATGGGCGAAACGAACAGCCGTTATTTCCGCGACAAGCTTGCGATGAGGATGCGCACAGAGGAGAAGGGAATTCGCGTCCCATCATTCTGCCACGTGCTGAATTACGGCAAACTGCGCGAATATCTGAATCGTGTGCCGGGACCCTGGATGCTCAAACCCCGTTCGTCGGCTTCAGCCATAGGAATCAAGAAGGTCACCGCGGCAGATGACCTGTGGCCGATGCTGGATTCCCTGGGTGAGCAGCAATCACATCACGTCCTTGAAAAATTCGTCCCCGGCGAGGTCTATCATGTCGACTCCATCGTTTCGGAGAAAGAAGTGCTTTTTGCAGCGGTAAGCAAATATGGCGCGCCACCGATGAACGTAGCGCACGATGGCGGCATCTTTACCACGTGTTTGCTCGAGCGAAAATCGAGAGACGAAAAAGCATTGCAGAAGTTGAATAAGGAAGTAGTCAAAGTTTTGGGACTCGTCCGCGGTGTGACTCACGCCGAGTTCATTAAAGGAAGGGAAGATGGCGAGTTCTACTTTCTGGAGATCGCCGCTCGTGTCGGTGGAGCGAACATCGCCGAGACAGTCGAAGCAGCATCGGGATTGAACCTCTGGGCTGAGTGGGCAAGGGTTGAAACCGCGACTGAGCAGAAGCCTTACAAGCTGAAGAAGCCTAATGATCTCTATTCAGGCGTGATCATTTCGCTTGCGCGCCAGGAATGCCCGGATACTTCGGCCTACGACGAACGGGAAATCGTCTGGCGTCTGAATAAGCGCCACCATGCGGGATTGATTGTCGCCTCGAAAGACCCGGAGCGAGTCCGGGAATTGATCGAATCTTACACCCCGCGATTCTACCAGGATTTCCACGCCAGTCTTCCAATGCCTGATAAGCCGA
>JAKEHZ010000145.1 GCA_022614735.1 Acidobacteriota bacterium
TCCAGGTTGCTGTTGACTCGCTGATGTGACCATTAACGAAACAACAGCAACCTGGAAAGGTTGCTGTACATTAATCCGCAATCCGCAATCCGCAATCCGCAATCCGCAATAATTAACCCTCCTGTGGGGGGTATGGTGGCGGATGCTGGGGGGGATACTGCGGCGGATATTGTGGCGGATATTGTGAAGGAGGTGGTTGGTCTCGACGCTTTTCGAACAATTTAATTCCGAGCATTCCTCCAAGCACGGTGAACCCCAACAAAAATAGCGCACCGATCAGAGCAAAGAGAATCGCCAGCATAACTTTTACTGGCCCGTTCTGCTCTAGCCTCTCATAGAACGCCCTGCCCTCTTCCGAAACAATTGGGTATAAGGCTGCCGATTTTAAAATTTCGTCAAACTGCCAAACCGTGAGTGGCGTTTCGATTAGAAAGAAGATTGCCGCGCCGATGAGTCCCGCCAGCAATCCAATCCTTGCCCCATCACGTGAGAACAGTGGTTGCGGCGAACGGTCGATCAACATCTTGGCAGCTACCATACCGCCGACCAATGCCCATAAACAAAAACAAAGGTTTGCAATTTGAATAATTGGAACTACCGACAGCAACCCAACTATTAAGCCACCAATTAAGGCAGGCTTTTTGGAATCGACTTCCGCCATAAGAAGTTCTCCAGATAGAAAGTTTTAACCGCAATTTTTCCGCCCTGATTCGCTCAGGCACACACTTTAACTGCCCGCGAACTAATAATCGAAACGAAGCCAGGAAGGATGTAAAAAGCAGCAACGAATCCACATACTGCTCCAGTGATCGATCGTGAGTGAAAGGTGTTAGCGAAAAGACCGGCGGATCCGCCAACGGAATCGATCAAGATCGGAGCAGTCGACGCAATTAACCACCACCGAGTAGGGGATATTTCACTTTCCACGGTTCGCAGCAAAGGGTAAAAGATAAGTCCAGCCAGGAATCCCCCATATATTCCCGTGCAGCGCGAACAAACTCCGAGCGGAAAGCCGTGAAAGTGAAAAGAGCGATCCGGCATCTGATGACAAATCGCCGAGAAGCCTTGATAAAGAAGCAGCGAAGCCACTGGATGTCTTTCAGCCGATAAATACGGCGCAGCAAAGATCAATCCCAGCCATGCCAGCGAGACCAACAATAATGAGATGTAAACCGCTCTCGCCCTTTTTCGTTCGCCAGTCAACATTGTTTCAAATCCTGTCAAACCGGACGAACGAATCCGGACCGCCCTCGACGTGGACCGTGTCAACGAAATGCACCTTCCTCGTCTCGGTGGTCATGACCAGAGATTGCGTGCGCTTCCCCGTGCCGAAAAACCTGACGCCGGCCAAAATTGTGCCATCGGTCACTCCACAAGCGGCAAAGATAATCTTCTTGCCGGGCGCGAGTTCGTTCGTGTCGTAAACGCGCCTTGGATCGCTGATGCCCATCTCTCGCATTCGTTCTTCCATCCCGTCGGCGATCTTGGCGCGGTCTTCGGGTATTTCGAGCTGGTCTTTCATCATAAATCGCGCCTGGATTTCCCCATTCAGACATTTCATCGCGGCGGCAGTGATCACACCTTCCGGGCCGCCGCCTATCCCCATCAGTGCATGAACGCCTGAGCCTGCTACTGCCGCAGATATTCCCGCCGAAAGATCACCGTCGCTGATCAACCGAATACGCGCGCCGGTCTCGCGAATCTCCTGAATCAATTTGCGATGGCGCGGGCGGTCAAGCACGACGATTGTCAGATCCTCGACCCTGCGTTTCAAACGTGTCGCAATTGCATTGAGGTTATCTCTGACGGGCGCATCGATGTCCACTGCGCCTTTGACTGAAGGTCCGACGACAATCTTGTTCATATAGATGTCCGGCGCGTGTAAGAGTCCTCCCTTCTCCGCAGCCGCAAGCACCGCAATTGCGTTCGGCGCTCCAGTCGCGCAGAGGTTCGTCCCTTCGAGCGGGTCGACAGCAATGTCAACCTGCGGGTGCGCCCCCTCGTTGCCGGGCTTTGCGCCCATCCCCACACGTTCGCCGATATAAAGCATCGGAGCTTCGTCGCGCTCACCCTCTCCAATGACGACCGTGGCATCCATGGGAATGGTATCCATCACTTCGCGCATCATTTCGACAGCAACATGGTCGGAATATGCGCGCTCACCCTTCCCCATGGTGCGCGCGGCCTCGATCGCGGCAGCTTCAACGACCCGCAGAAAATCGAAGAGCAGATCGTGCTCGAGAGGACGTTGTTGGTTCATATCAGTCTCCAGTCTTCTCTGAGAGATGGGGATCGAAACAGGAGCGACAACGCGCCTCATAAGCCTCCGCCGCGCCGACCACTACGCGCTCGCGGCTGGCAATCAAACGTTGTGTATATGTCGCGGGGCTGCCGCAGCGCACGCAAATCGCTCTCGTCTTGGTGATATCTTCGGCAATGGCGAGGAGCATCGGCATCGGTTCGAATGGACGACCGAGGTAATCCATATCAAGCCCGGCAATTATCACTCGTTTGCCCTGATCGGCCAGCTGATTCGCCACTCTGATGAGGTCTTGATCGAAAAATTGCCCTTCGTCAATGCCAATGACCTCAGTGTCCATGGCAGCCGCGGCCAGGATTTCATTGGCTGATTTGACGATCTGTGATTCGATCTTCATCTCGGAATGCGAGACGATGTGTTCCTCCGAGTAACGCTCATCGATCATGGGTTTGAAGATCTGCACTTTGCGGCGGGCAATCTGCGCGCGACGCAAACGACGAATCAACTCTTCGCTTTTGCCGCTGAACATCGAACCAGTAATTACTTCAATCCATCCTGAATCACCCGAATGACGCTCCAACTTTAGTCTTTTCCTTTCCGCTACTCTTTGTTTGCTTGCGGTCTTGCTTCTTCTTATTTCGGCTCACCTTCTACACCAAAAACCGGAGGCACGCAAGCTGGCTTATTGGTGGGGATTTGTTGATGCAAGGGGATCTCGTGTGGATGGAAAGGCATTGCATTTTTGTCAGTTAGGTTGAACAATCAGTCTGACCTTTATTATCGCGAGGGATCTCGCTAAGGATTTTTTCAATGTCCGCTTCAATTATTTCAATAGCTGATCATCATCCGCATGACTCAATCGCCGAATTACTCCGCAACCAACAGGTGCAGCGCGCTTTCGATTTCATCGATTCTTCCGCTTCGCGTTTCACCTCGGAGCACATCCGCATCTGCGAAATTCCCGCGCCTCCCTTCAAAGAGCAGGAGCGTGGTCGTTATTTAGCCTCGCGCTTTGCCGAGCTGGGACTCTCCGATGTCCATACGGACAGCGAAGGTAACGTCATAGGATTTTACCGGGGGCAGTCAGATGCGCCGCTGCTTGTCTTGTCGGCGCACATGGATACGGTCTTCCCCGATGATACTGATGTGACAGTGCGGAGAGTCGGTTCTTGTTTATGCGCGCCCGGAATCGCAGACGATACGGCAGGCCTTGCGGCTTTGACTGGTCTGGTTCAAGCGATGAATGCGGCGCCGATCACCTTGCGGGGGACGATCGCTCTGATTGCGACTGTCGGCGAAGAAGGCGAAGGAAACCTTCGCGGCGTGCGCCACTTGTTCAGCGAAGGGCGATTGGTTGGAAGAGTTTCAGCGTTTATCTCCTTCGATGGCTCCGGTGTTAACTACATCACAAATCAGGCTCTCGGTTCACGCCGCTACCGCGTGACATTGGAAGGCCCTGGTGGACACAGCTGGGGAGATTTCGGTGTGGTCAACCCCGTGCACGCGCTCGGACGGGCAATTGCGCGGATGGCTGCGTATCGCGCGCCCGTTGATCCGCGAACCACTTACAACATTGGCCGCATCGAGGGCGGCGAGTCGGTCAACGTCATTCCGCAGATGGCATCGATGGATGTCGATCTACGCTCAGCCTCAGAAACCGAGCTAGCGAAATTAGAAGAGTTTCTGCTAGCTGCAATCAACCGAGCGTTGGAGGATGAAAATGCGCTGCGCGCCTCCTCGGGACAAAAGCTCAAGTCTGAAGTGAAACTGATCGGGAATCGCCCTTCGGGCGAAACCCCGCGCGCCGCGGCGATCGTCCGCGCGGCGATTGAAGCTTCGCGCACGCTCGGCATCAATCCAGTCTTGAATCGCGCTTCGACCGACTCAAACATTCCGATAAGCCTTGGTATTCCTGCTGTCACCATTGGCGTCGGCGGTGTTTCCGGCGATTCGCACCGCTTGACCGAATGGTACGATCCCGCCGGGCGGGAATTGGGGTACAAACGTGCGTTGCTCTTGGCATTGGCTATTGTCGGAGTTGTCTGAGCAGCTGAATGCTGCCCAAGGATTTTTATCATCTTCAAGGAGGATCAATGGCGGAGGATTACACCGATTACGAACGAGATTTCTTTGTGGCGGTTGATCGTAATACGATGGCAGAGCAGGCTATCTTCGATGCGCTGGCAAACATCGCCGACGATCAGTATTACACACTCTTTGAGGTGGAAATCGAGCACGTCTGCGGCCCTGCTCATGTACAGGTCTTCCCTGAGCGCGCGGGAACACTCTATCGATGTATGAATTGCGGTATGGCGGGGATTATTGGTGGATGAGTGGACTGGAAGAAGGAGCGGGACTGGGGGACTGGGGGACTGGGAGACGGGGCGACGGAAGAGTATTTCCATTTTCCATTTTCCATTTGAGATATGTCATTTGACATTTGTCATCA
>JAKEHZ010000146.1 GCA_022614735.1 Acidobacteriota bacterium
CACTACCACGCGCCTGCCCGCGAGGACGCGGGCGCACCACTTGTTGCGTTTAATTTTCAAAGACCATCAAGGCCGGGAAAGTCGCGCAACACGCATCCAGTCGCGTAGCGACGGTTGAGATGTTTGCGCAAATGGAATTCAACCGTCGCTACGCGACTGAAGATCTCTCTATCACCCCCCGGCTTGAAAGCTTGTCTTTAGTCAAAACATGTTCACTTACGAGGATTCGATGCCAATTTAAAGAACTTATTGGAATCAAGGTGGAGAACAAAATTTCTAGACGCTCAAAGTAGGATCCTCTTAAACAGAGCGAATAGAACGCTTGCGGGACCACCCCTCGTAACTTAACCAATTTTGGCTAATGACAAGCTTGAAAGGCCGGGCTAAGGTCAGTCGCCGCTGACGCGGCTCAAATGGAAGTATGCGTGAATCAGAAAAAGTAATGTTCCAGATCTACCGTGAGGAGAGCTACAACCGCCGCTACAAGGTGGTTTACTTCACGGAGTTGAATGAGCACAACAAAGAGACTGAGATCAATCGGGCAATGGCCGGCGAGTATTTCTTTGACGGTTTTCTCATTGAAACTCATAAAGAGGAAGCCAAGGCAATTATTGATCGGGTCCTCACTCGTCTCAACGACGGAGAGGCGATAGGCGCGGATGAGTTTGAGCGGGAGCTGGCTGGTTATTTAGCCTGAGAGAGTGTGCTGAAACAATGACACCTGCTGAGAGCGCGAACGCTCCCAGTAGTTTCGGAGGAACCAAAGGATATGCATAAACCTATAAAGTATTTTGAGAAAGGCCTGACCTATGCGGCGGGCGCAGCCTGGGCTATCTTCGAAAGACTCAATCGCATCAGGCCAAACCCATCGTTCACCCCAAGATGGTCCGATAAGCCGTTACTCAAATCGTGGCAGAAGACCAAGCCGACGCTCGGGTGGCCCCGCACGACCGACAGCTTGTGTCCGAGGTGCATTCCCGAAATACGTCAAAGGATCATTGACGGTGAGTTGCCCGTAGACATCCTACGCAATGAAAGATTGGGTGAGATCAAAGCCCAGGTCGTCGAGCGCGACGGTAAGATTCTGATGATCAAAGATTGCCCGACCCATGGCCACTTCGAGGATGTCATGTCGATCGACCCGGAAATGTTCCGCCATCTCGAGGAAGCCTTTCCGGGACGCGATATCCGCGCTCACAATGACGAGAAGCTGCATAATCACGGGTCGAGCACCATTCAACACGGCCGTGGCGCAGTCCTGACCATTGACTTAACCAACCGCTGCAACATGATGTGCGATCCGTGCTTTATGGATGCCAATCAGGTCGGTTTCGTCCACGAGTTGAGCTGGGAAGAGATCAAGACGATGCTCGATAACGCCATCTCGATCAAGCCGCGCCGCCAGCTCTCTGTGCAGTTCTCGGGCGGCGAGCCGACGCTCTCACCATACTTCATCGACGCAGTCAAGTACTCGCGCAAAGTCGGTTACAACAGCGTGCAGACGGCGACCAACGGCATTGAGTTCGCCAAGAGCAAAGAATTCTGCCGCAAAGCTGCAGAAGCGGGGCTGCGCTACGCTTACCTGCAATTCGACGGCATCGGTAACGCCGCTAACAGCCACCGCAAGGTTGGCAATCTCTTCGATGTGAAACTGCAGGCGATTCAAAATCTAGTTGAAGCCGGCATCGAAGTCGTTCCTGTGACAACGATTGTCAATGGCATCAACAATGAGCAAGTCGGGCGCATCATTCAATTCGCCCTCGACAATCCGAAAATCATCTCGCTCTGCTCGTTTCAACCGGTCTCATTCACCGGCCGCGATGAGGACATCACTGATGAGCGCCGCCAGGCGCAGCGTTACACGCTCTCGCACCTGGCGCACGACGTGAAGAAACAGACGGGATTGGGCGAGCCCATCCGCGACTGGTTCCCGATTTCATTTATGGGCACCTTTTCTGACTGGGCCGATCTTGTTCACGGCCCAAATGCTGACTGGGGTCAGTTGAGTTGCGGTTGTCATCCGAACTGCGGTGTCGGCATGGCCATCTTGGTCGACAAACACACGAAAGAGGCGGCTCCGCTAACTTCTTTCTTGAATGTGGATCAATTGGCTAAGGACGTGCAAAAGATCAACGACGCAGGCCGTGGCAAGGGCCTATCGGTCCTCGGCATGGCCCTGGCTGTGGCAAAAAATTATGACCCGTTCAAAGCGACCACTCACTTCCATCTCTGGAGCTTACTGCAGAAATTCGACAAGGGATTCGGAGCAAGCGGGCGTGATTACGGTAAGGTCGGAGCGGACCGGACGAGGGAAGATATCGATAAGCGCCGCAATGACCGGTGGAACATCCTCTTCCTCGCCGGGATGTGGTTCCAGGACCTCTTTAATTATGATTTCCGCCGCACTGAGATGTGCATCATCCCCTATGCAACACAGGAGGGTGAGATCAGTTTCTGCGCGTATAACACCGGCATCGGTTGGCGGCAGATTGTGGAGAAGATGCATATGACCGCGACGCTGACCAAGTGGTACGAAGAGCGCGGTCGTCATGAAATCTTTGCCGGTGGGAAGAGCGTCAATCTCGACAGCATGGAACATTCGATGTTGCTGCGCGAAGAATTGATCACTCAGGATGTTCAGCATGACCTGGATATACTGGGGATCGCTAAAAATGCGCGTGAGGAGCAGCTCAAGGCGCGCGCGGAGAAATTGCGGCTGCAGAAGGAGAACGAACAGATGGCAAAACTCTATCGCCAGCACGTTCTCAAGGAGCCGACAGAAGAAAAACCGAGTCTCGTTCAGATTGAGACGGGAAAATCGCGGGTTAGTGAGGAAGTTGTCACTACGGTTTCTGGAGATTAACTGATTGCGGCTGCGGATTGCGGCTGCGGATTGCGAGCGTTTTCATTCTGAGTGTTCAGTCAATGGAGATGAAGAGAGAAAACGGAACAAACGGAAATAACGGAACAAACGGAACAATCCTAGAGAAATTCCGTTTGTTCCGTTATTTCCGTTTGTTCCGTTTTCTCTCTTCATCTCCATTGACTGAACACTCAGAATGAAAACGCTCGCAATCCGCAATCTGCAATCCGCAATCCGCAATTCTCAACTGCCAATGAGGGCAGGAAAGGAGTATTCGGCATGCTTGAACAAGCAGGCGTGGACAATAAGACCACTCCATCGTCATCTACACCGACATTCAGAATTGACGTTCCACTCCAATCACTCTTACAGAAGACATCGACAGGCAGATCCACTTTAGCGCCTTTGGCAGAACCGGCCACATTGCCGGATCCGGTCTATCCCCAAATCAGGAGGACTAAAGAGCTCAAGCGATCGGGATTCATTTATCACACCAATAACGGAGTACGCGCGTTCCGACGCTGGATGGTCCCTTACATCCAGTCGCGCATCTATTCCGATGAATTCCGCCCGTTATTGTCGTACCTGTTCACGGAGTGGAAGTGCAACCTCGATTGCCACTATTGCTGGTCATACAACAACAACGTCAAAGGCATGAGTGAGGACGTGGCTCGGCGTTCGATTGATTGGTTGCATTCGGTCGGTTGTCGCGTCATTGCGATCATGGGCGGCGAGCCGCTCTTGAGACCAAAGTTCATCCACAAGATCGTCTACTACGGCACAAAGCGAGGCTTCTTCGTCTACCTGCCTACAAATGGAAGGTTGATGAAGCCTGAAGTGACCGATTGGCTTGGCGACGCAGGCGTAGCCGCAATCAATTTCGCAGTTGATTGCGTGGACGAAAAGCCGGGACTCCCCAAGATACTCAACCGAATCAGGCCTAACTTTGACTACCTGGTCAAGGTACAGCGGAAATACGGCTATATGGTGGTCTTCAATATCAACATTTGCCGCAACAACATGGATGACGTCAGGGAACTGACGGAGATCGCGCACGACAACGGCATTTCGACTGACTATCATATCAATGAAACGCCGATGCTCGAGCAGGATCACTTCAAGCACTATCAAGACAATGTCACCTACCTGCGGCCCGAAGATTGGCCCAAGGTTGATGAGCTGCTCGATCACTTGATCGAAAAGAACCGCCAGGGCTATATCATGGTCAACTCAAAGGCGCATCTGGAGCGCATGAAACTCTTTATGCGCGGCGTCGTTGAGCCATGGAACTGCCGGGCCGGCCATAACTCGCTGATTATACGCACCGATGGCACGCTTGCGCCCTGCTTCCCGATGTACTCGGCGACCGTTGACTGGGGCACCATAGAGAACCATAAGTTCGAGCTCAATCAGCTCAACGAGATGAAGAAGGAATGTGTCAAGCACTGCCTCTCGACATGCCAGTACGTGCTTGGTCATTACTATAACAACCAGACCGTGCTGCGGTGGATTGTCAAACAAGCCTTGCATGGCATGAGCGGCAATACGACGGCAGTGGCGCAGGCTTAAAGATTGCGGGTTGCGGACTACTGATTGCGGATTGCGGATTGCTAGCGTTTTCATTCTGAGTGTTCAGTCAATGGAGGTGAAGAGAGAAAACGGAACAAACGGAAATAACGGAACAAACGGAACAATCCTAGAGAACTTCCGTTTGTTCCGTTATTTCCGTTTGTTCCGTTTTCTCTCTTCATCTCCATTGACTGAACACTCAGAATGAAAACGCTAGCAATCCGCAATCCGCAATCCGCAATCCGCAATCAGTAGTCCGCAATCTGCATTGGTGTTCTGATGAAAAAGATTGATGTATTTCGCGGCTGGGGCCGCATCTTGAGCGGAAAGCAACCGATGCTCTCGATCGAGATCACCCGCGAGTGCCCGCTCCGATGTCCCGGTTGTTATGCTTACCAGCCGGAACATCTGGGAGAAGTCGGGCCACTCCGGACGCTCGCCGACTATAAGGGGCAGCAGTTGATTGATGGAGTGCTGGGTCTGGTTCGGCGCCACCGCCCGATCCATCTCTCGATCGTAGGTGGTGAGCCGTTGGTGCGGTTCCGCGAACTCGATGTTTTGTTGCCTCGCCTGGACAAGATGGGTGTCGAGGTCCAGCTGGTGACCAGCGCCGTACGGCCCATTCCAACCGCGTGGGCACAGATCGAGGCACTGCATCTGGTTGTTTCGATTGACGGCCTGCAACACGATCACGACGTGCGGCGTGCACCCGCAACTTACGAGCGCATCCTGCAAAATATCAAGGGACATTCGATTATCGTTCATTGCACCGTGACTCGCCAGATGGTTTCTCAGAATAATAACGGTCACGAGCGTTACTTCGAAGATTTTCTATCGTTCTGGTCGGATCGTCCTGAAGTGCGGAGGATCTGGTTCAGCCTCTTTACGCCGCAGGTGGGAGAGGTAGCCGAGGAAATTCTTTCGTCTCAAGAGCGAACAGAAGTGCTCAACGAATTGGCCCGCCTCCGTCCGCGCTTCCCGAAATTGCATCTACCGAACGTCGTCCTCGAAGGCTATCGCAATCCGCCACAATCGCCGGCCGAATGCATCTTTGCGCGCACGACCTTGAGCATTACCGCAGACTTGAAGGCCCGGATTAAACCCTGCCAGTTCGGCGGCAATCCTGATTGTTCCCAGTGTGGATGCATCGCATCAGCAGGATTGAAAGCCTTAGGCGAGATTCGGCTGTTTGGGTTCTTGCCGGTCAAGTCGGTATATTTCGCATCGGATCGCATCGGCCGTGCGGTCGCTGGAAAGTTTAAGAGTAATGAAATTAGTTGAATTGAAAAAGTACGCAATTGATCACCGGGTTGATATCAAGTTCGGTGATCCTCAGACTGCTCACGAGTGTTTAATAAACAACAGGGGGCTGGTCAAGATTCCCGGTGATGATAAAGATTTCCGTGTCGAGGAAGCGCTCGATGCTGCCGAGGTTTTTGAGATCATCGGCAATGGAAATACGCAAAATCTCACACGTGAGGCGATGGCCAGGATTATTGCGGAAGCCTCAGAAAGGAAAAAGCCGGGCGCATCTGCCGAAGAAGAAGAATAAATCGGGCAAGTTTCACTGAATGCCGAAGCTAGTTAGCAGTTTCAACACAAAGGGTCAAAGGGTCAAAGGGTCAAAGAAAAAATAAACCAAGCCTTGATCCTACCTTTGACCCTTTGACCCTTTGTGTTGAAACTGCTAACCGGGAGATGAAACTTGCCAAAAAAAGCAACAAACTATGAAGAAGCTTACTTTCATTCTTCGCGAGGCCAGGTTCATCACTCGCGGGCTACTATCAACCAAACACCCGATACTCGCGCATCTCATTCCGATGCGGCGCTGCAATCTTTCATGCGGATACTGTAACGAATACGATAAAACCTCAGACCCGGTGCCGATTGAAATAGTTAAGCACCGGGTTGATCTTCTTGCCGGACTTGGCACTTCAATCGTCACGCTCAGCGGCGGCGAGCCGATGCTTCACCCTCAGGTCTACGAAATCTTCAGGCAGATCCGCTCTCATGGCATGATCGCGGGACTGATCAGCAACGGCTATTACATGACCAGAGAGAGGATAGAGAAGCTGAACGACGCTGGTCTTGAATATTTACAGATCAGCATCGACAACCTTACGCCGGATGAAATTTCACAGAAGAGCCTGAAAGTGCTCGACCGTTACCTTCGCTATCTGTCGCAATACGCGAAATTTCATGTGAGCATCAATTCGGTGATCGGCGGCGGGATCAAAAATCCGGGCGATGCGCTGACAGTAGCTCGCCGCGCAGTCGAACTGGGTTTCAGCAGCTCACTCGGAATCATTCACGATGGCACCGGACAGCTTAAATCGCTCAGTGAGAAAGAAGCGGAGATTTACGAAGAGTTGAAGCGTTTCGGCAAGAGGAGCTGGACACGGTTCAACCGTTTTCAGGATGATCTGGCTTATGGAAGGTCGCACGATTGGCGGTGCCGCGCCGGAGCGCGCTATCTTTATATCTGCGAAGATGGTCTGGTGCACTACTGTTCACAACAACGCGGTTTCCCCGGAGTCCCTCTTGAAAACTATACGCGCGAAGACATTGTGCGTGAGTTTTACAGCGAAAAGCCCTGTGCGAAATTCTGTACTATCGCCTGCGTGCAACAGGTTGCGATGATTGACAACTGGCGTGCGCCTCAGCATCCTTTCAGCCCTCCATCAGAAAAGGAGCGTGATCATTCCTTCGATGGCGTACTAGGGGAATCTTGACCATAGCGTTTCCCGTCAACCAGGCAGCAGTGAATAATGCTGAGGCACGGGAGACTCGATGCGCAATAAGTCAGAACGGAGACACCACCCAATGAAGCACGCAGCTTACTTCCTAGTGTCGATCCTCCTTGTCCCAGCAGCCGTCAACGCCGACAACTGGCCGCAATTTCGCGGGCCAAATACGCAGGGGCATTCCACCGAAACCAGCCTGCCGCTCAAGTGGAGCGCAACCGAGAACATCGCATGGAAAACCGAGTTGCCGGGCGAAGCGTGGTCGTCCCCCATCGTCTGGGGCGACCACGTATTCGTGACGACCGCCACGGAGGCCGGAACGAGTTGCCGCGTCATCGCGCTCCATCGCAAGACCGGCGCGATGCGCTGGAATCAGGAAGTATTCAAACAAACAACGCGGCGCAAGGAAGCCCGGAACACCTACGCCACACCTACGCCCGCCACAGACGGCAGGCGTGTCTATGTCTGTTTTGGAGACGGCAGTTTTGCGGCGCTCGACTTTGATGGCCGCCTGGTCTGGACGAATCGCGAGTATCCTTTTTACGGGCAGCATGGCCTGGGGACTGCGCTGCTCCTGCACGACGGCTTGCTTATCATGGCGCGCGACGGCAGCAGCGATGGCGAAGATAAGAAAATCGGTTGGCAGACGCCGTGGGACAAATCCTACATCGTCGCGCTTGACGCCACTACCGGCAAGGAACGCTGGAAGGCAGGACGCGGGCTTTCTCGCATCTCGCACGGTACGCCGGCCATTTGGAAAGCGCCGGACGGGCGGACACTGGTGGTCAGTGAAGCGGGCGACGTGTTGCAGGGGTTTGATGCGAAGACCGGCACGCGGCTGTGGAGCAGCGAGGTGATTGGCGAAGGCAAAGTGCCGTCGGTTGTGCTTGGCGACGGGCTAGCTTTCACGTCTGGCGGATGGGGCGGCAAAGAGAGCATCAAGGCATTTAGGCTTAGCAGGCCCGGCGACGCGGGCGACCTCAAAGAGTCGAACCTCGTCTGGGAACAACGCAAGGGGATGCCGAAGGTTCCGTCCATGATCTATGTGAAGCCTTATCTCTTCGCCATCACGGATGGCGGCGTGGCTACGTGTATGAAGGCCGAGACGGGCGAGTTGTTATGGCAGGAACGTATCGGGGGGAATTTCTCGGCTTCGCCCGTGGCAGCTGAAGGCCGCATCTATTTCGTCGGCGACAACGGCGAGACGACCATCATCAAAGCCGCGCCTGAGTTCACGGTGCTGGCAAAAAATCCTCTCGGCGAATCAGTACAGGCTTCACCCGCCGTCTCGCAGGGGCAGCTTTTCATTCGCACTGAGCGGCATCTGTTCGCCATCGGCAGCAATTGAAAGCGTTTTTGCCGTACAACCTCCTGAGGATAATAATATGTCCGAATCAACTGGTTTCTTCGCGCTCGACACCAACGACCTGCCGTGGGAGCTTCGAGCCAATCCGCACCTGCCCGAGCCAATCTTCCGAAAGCTGTTGCATACCGACGAGGAAACAGGCGTTCTTTTCCAATTGGTGCGCTATCCACGCGGCGTGGTGAACCCTGACCACACACACCCTTGCGCTCACGCGCTCTACGTTCTTGAGGGTACGCTGGTAACCCATATGGGACGCTTTGGCCCCGGCTCTTTCGTCTGGTTCCCCGAAGGAGAGATCATGTGGCACGGGGCGACCGCCGACGGCGACGTCACCGTGCTGCTGGTGTCCAATAGACTCTTCTCGATCCAATATGTGGAGTAAAAGAAGTAGATGGGTGGCCCGAACGAGCGGTTTTCATAGTGGACCATGCCTGACGATAGAGCTCACCCAGCCCGCGCCCCATTCGGCACTCTTCGTTCTGGCACCGACAATACCGGCACTATTCCATTCGCATATCCTATGTCGAATAACATTCCTTCCGATACTTCGCCCATCATCTTCCTGGGCTCGAGGTTGATGACAAATAACGCCTGTTTCCCTTCGATCTCTTTCGGATTTTCTCTCTCCTGTTTCATCCCAGCCAGGATTTGTCTCTTGTGATCTCCGAAATTGACCACCATCTTGATCAGCTTGTTTGAACCGATCACCTCTTCCACGAGCTCAATCGTGCCGACGCGGATATCGATCTTGTCAAGTTCATCATGAGAGATTGTTGGTTTTACCGGGGCTAAGTTGATTGTCACTTTGATCGTCGTCTCCTGCTTTAGAGCGGGTCATAATTGAGTGTCCGGAAGAAAATCAACACAAAGGGTCAAAGGGTCAAAGGGTCAAAGGAAGAAAGGGAGAAGGGACGGCTACCAGCTTGTTAACGTGGCGTGGATGATGCTCTCTTCTATCAGCTTGGTCATAGGTTACCTACTTTCCTACGGGCACGTCCATTACTACCCAAGGTACTTCACCTGGCTCTCCAGAGACTTGCATACTTCTTGCGGTATTTGCTGTCCTCTTCAGTTTCGATCAATTCCAGCGCCTTCGCTTTGACATTCTCATCCTTGACCGCATCATACAGCTTCCGGAGACTTTGGATGATATCGTAGCGGATCAGGGTGCAGTTCTTTTCGGTGATGCACTCTTTAAAGCGACCTTCAAGCCCGTCCACCAATAGCTTTTGTTGTTTCTTTCCCGCCGCGCCGACTTTCCATAAGGCTTGCATACAATGTCTTGCAGTGACAAATCTTTCATCCCTTGTGACTGCAAGCAGGGCGTTGAAGTCCTTTAGTATTCGGTTCTTCGGATCGCTCTTGGCAAGGTTGCATAGGACCTGGGCCGCAATCGCCCGATTGTGATTGTCTTTGTGACTTAGATTTTCCACCACCTCGTCCCACACTTCGTAGGCCCAGTCCACGGGTTTGTCTGTGGCTTCGATAATGTAGAAAAAGGCCTTGTTTTGTAATTCACGATCTTCAATCCATAGGTTATTCATATTTGTTTGGATAGTTTTATTCATCGAGCCCTCCTTCGAAGCTAGTGAATACGAAACAAACGAAATATGCGAAACAAACGAAAAGCTGGGCATTTTTCGTTTGTTTCGTATATTTCGTTTGTTTCGTATTCTCTCCTCATCTCTCTTGACTGAACACTCAGATTGAAAACGCTGTAAACACTGCGACATATAATAATTTCACATAACTGGAATATCCAACTCTCTCTTGACAAGAACTCCAGGCTTGAATAGTTTTGGTTCGGTAAGCGGTTACATACTCTCACATCCAATCAATTGCAGATTTTGATTCTGGTCAATTTTGATAGTGGAAAGGGTCTTGTGTAGTGGCTGAGTTTCATTCAGACACCCCATACCATCATGAATCTCACACCTGTGCTGGAAATGAAGGGAATCGGCAAAAGATTCCCGGGCGTGGTTGCGCTCGATGGCGTTGATCTGGAAGTCCGGCAGGGCGAAATTGTCGGGCTCATCGGCGAGAACGGAGCAGGGAAATCCACGCTCATGAAAATCCTCGGCGGCGTGACCGAACGTGACACGGGAAGTATTGAGGTGGCTGGTCGGGAGGTCGAGATCCATTCGCCTCGCGAAGCGAGCCAGCTCGGCATTGAGTTCATTCATCAGGAACTCAGTGTGCTCGATAATCTGGATGTCGCGGCCAACATCTTTCTGCGGAGGGAGCCGACTAAAGGAGGCCCGCTGAAGATGCTGAAGCTGATTGACCGCAAACGCATCTATGCTGAAGCAGATCATTATCTGCAAAAGATCGGGCTGGATCTCTCAAGCCACACACCCTTGAGCAAGCTCTCACTGGCACAACAGCAACTGGTCGAAATTGCCCGGGCCCTTTCCGCCGGCGCGCGCATCCTGATCATGGATGAGCCGAGTTCCAGTCTGACCCTGACTGAGACCAGGCGATTGCTGGAAATTATCGGGGAATTGAGGACGCATGGCGTAAGTGTCATCTATATCTCGCATCGCCTGGAGGAAGTTCGAGAGATTGCAGACCGTGTGGTGGTCCTGCGCGACGGGCGCAATGCCGGTCTGCTCGAGCGCCACGAGATCGAGCACAACACGATGGTGCGAATGATGGTCGGGCGCGATCTCGAAGACTTTTATATCCACGCCAACGGCGGCGGCAACCGCGAGCCGAATTGGTTCGGTGTCAATCGCCTCCGGACTTTGAGATATCCCCAACACGCGGTGTCGTTCAGCGTCGGGCAGGGCGAAGTGCTGGGACTGGCTGGTCTGGTAGGGGCCGGACGCTCTGAAGTGGCGCGCGCTCTATTCGGCGTCGATCAAACGATTGGAGCAGAGATCACGCTCGCAGGAAGACCGCTCAACATCCAGTCATCGCAGGATTCTATTGCAGAGGGCATCTATCTGGTTCCTGAGGATCGCCGCCTATCAGGATTGATCGTGGAATTCAACATCCGTGAAAACATAACGCTGCCGGGACTGGACCGTTACTCGACCGGCGGATTGGTGGGTAAAGCGAAGGAGTTGGAGAAGGCAAATGAGATGTGCCGCACGATTAACATTAAAACTCCATCGACTGAAGTCAGAGCGGCAAACCTGAGCGGTGGCAATCAGCAGAAGGTCGTTCTCGCCAAATGGCTGGCGTTATCGCCCAGAGTGTTGATCTTTGACGAGCCGACGCGTGGTATTGATGTGGGCGCGAAGGCTGAAATCTATGGTTTGATCCGTGACCTCGCTCGAGAAGGCGTCGCCATTATTGCGATCAGCAGTGAGATGGAAGAAGTGCTGGGCATCAGTGACCGCATCGCCGTCATGCATGAAGGCCGCATCACCGGTATTCTCTCTCGCGATCAATTTAGTGAAGAAGCAGTGATGCGCCTCGCCACGGGAGGAGAAAGATAAGCTGTTATGAAGAAGGATCTAGGTATTTTCGTGCTTCTTGTCGTGCTCTGCACAATTGTTTCGATCAGGAATCCGAGTTTTCTGACCCCGGAGAACCTGCAGAATACCGGCAGATTGATCGGCGCTTTCGGAATTTTCAGTCTCGGCCTGGGCCTGGTTATTATCACTGGAGGAATTGAGTTGTCGGTTGGCTCGATGATGGCTCTCCTTGGCGTGTTGCTGTCGATCATGCTGACTGAATGGCGCTGGGCCGCGATCGCCGCGATTCTAGCCTGTCTCCTACTGGTCATGGGGTTAGGGTGGTTACACGGGTTGCTGGTGACGCGGGTCAAGCTCCAGCCATTTATTGTCACTCTCTGCGGCCTGCTTCTTTATCGCGGTCTAGCCCGTTTCATATCCGATGATGAAACCAAGGGCTTCGGCAGCGTTGAAGGCTTTGAGAGTTTACGATTTTTGGCGGGAGGCAATCTGCTAGGCGTACCGATGCCCTTCGTGCTCCTGCTTATCATAAGCGCGGTGATGTGGGTGTTCTTGCATCGTTCGGTCTTTGGTCGCTATCTCTTCGCCTCAGGTCGAAACGAAGAGGCTGCGCGTTATTCCGGGATCAACACGCGTCTCATCATTTCCTTGGCTTATGTGATTGCGGGAGGACTGACAGCTATTTCCGGAATTATCTTCGCCTTTTATACCAACTCCATTTCACCGGCATCGCACGGGAATTTCTATGAACTGTATGGCATAGCTGCCGCAGTTTTAGGCGGGTGCAGCCTGCGTGGTGGTGAAGGCACGGTTATCGGCATTTTGATAGGCACAGCGTTGCTGCAGGTATTGCAGAACCTCGTCAATCTGCTGGATATTCCCAGTTCGCTTAACTTCGCTGTCATGGGCGCGGTCATTCTGATTGGAGTGCTGGCCGATCAGTTCTTCAGTCAGCGCCGAAACCGAAAACAGGTCGCATTACTGAGAGAGTCTGCGAAGGCCGACGTCACCAGTGCAAACACTGCGACCAGCAACAATGTCTAGAATGTATCGAATCGAGTCCGGATCAACTCACGGCCTGGCCGACACTGCAGCCTTCATCGACCTGCTCAATAATTTGCCGGAGCAGTTGCAGTCTTTTTTCAGTGCGGATCGAGAGGTGATTGTGACTCGCGCGCCGGGCCGGTTGGATTTGATGGGCGGCATTGCCGATTACTCCGGCTCGCTGGTGTTGCAACTCCCGATATCTAACGGAACGCACGCCGCGCTGCAGCGCCAGGAAGACAATACGATCCGCATCGTCAGCCTGGCTGCCGATCCGAGAGATCGTCCGCGCATGTTTGAAATGCCGCTCGCCGCTTTTCAATCGGAAGGGAAGATAATTGAGTATGACCTCGCCTGCGATCGCTTCAATACCGCTCCGGATGATCACTGGGCGGCGTACATCGCCGGAGCATTTCTCGTCCTGATGCGCGAGAGGGGAGCGAGTTTCGCTGAAGGCGCGCGCATTCTGATCGGTTCGAGCGTGCCGGAAGGCAAGGGCGTCAGCTCTTCCGCATCATTGGAAGTGTCGGTGATGCAGGCCATAGCCGCTGCATATGAAATTGAAATGTCGCCGCGCGAGATGGCGTTCCTCTGTCAGATGGTCGAGAACCTGATCGCGGGCGCACCCTGCGGCGTAATGGATCAAATGACCGCGGTCTGTGGCGAGATGGACCGCCTACTGGCATTGCTTTGCCAGCCCGGTGAATTGATGGGGACGGTGAAGCTCCCCGATGAGCTCTCAGTCTGGGGGATCGATTCCGACATTCGCCACGCCGTCACCGGAGCGGATTATGGGACGGTCCGCACAGCGGCTTCGATGGGCTATCGGATGATTGCGGAGAGAGCCGGACTGGAGGCCAACCCGACGGGAAAGAGCGGACTCCTCAAGATTGATGACCCGAAATGGAGAGGGTATCTCGCGAACATCACACCCGGGGAGTTCGAACAGTCATACGCTGAGCTTCTGCCTCATGAAATGTCAGGCGAGAAATTTTTAGAGCGCTACGGTGGAATCACCGATGCGGTGACATCTGTGAAACCTGGCCTCAGTTATCCGGTATTTCAAGCTACACGCCATCCGATCTATGAGCACGCGCGCGTTAAGGCGTTTGCAGAGATATTGAAAAACTGGCGGAGCAGTAATAATGAAGAGCAGGCAGGTGCGCTCGGCGAACTGATGTTCGAGTCACACGATAGTTATTCTGCCTGCGGGCTCGGTTCTTCGGGCACCGATGAGATCGTCAAGCTCGTGCGTGAGGCAGGGTTCGATAATGGACTCTACGGCGCAAAGATCACGGGCGGCGGCAGCGGCGGCACAGTCGCAGTGCTCAGTCATAGCGATGCTGAGGGCGCCGTGAAAGTAGTGGCTGAAAAATATGCCCAGCAGACGAGACATCAACCAATTGTAATTTCCGGTTCTTCGCCGGGCTCGAGCGTCTTCGGTTATCTGAGGTTATTTAAAGAAATTCAGAGATGAGGATGAAGAGAGAAAACGAAACAAACGAAATAAACGAAACAAACGAAAAATGCCCACCTTTTCGTTTGTTTCGTTTTCTCTCTTTGCATTGATCTTTGTGGCTAATTTACCAAGGAGAACAGTATGCCAAAGATACTTTCATTAATGGTCTTGTTCATGACAATCACATTGACCGTTGGTGTCGGTCAGAAAGGCAAAGCGAATTTGAAGAAGGAAAGTTTTGGTAAGACGGCAGACGGGCAAGAGGTAGAGCTTTACACGCTGACCAACGCTAAGGGGATCGAAACCGGGATCACCACTTATGGCGGCATCGTCGTTTCGCTCAAAGTGCCGGACCGCAGCGGCAAATTCGATGATGTGGTGCTGGGTTTTGATACGCTGGATGGATACCTCAAAGGCCATCCTTATTTTGGCGCGATCATTGGACGGTACGGCAACCGCATCGGAAAAGCCAGGTTCACTCTGAATGGCAAGGAGTACAAGCTGGCGGCGAACAACGGTGAAAATTCATTACACGGCGGCACCAAAGGCTTCGACAAAGCCCTTTGGAAAGCCAGGCCCTTGACAGTTAAAGATGGTGTCGCGCTTGAACTCAGCTACCTCAGTAAAGATGGAGAAGAAGGCTATCCGGGCAATCTCTCGGTCAGAGTCGTCTACACGTTGACCGATAACAACGAGCTGAAGATCGATTATTTTGCCACCACGGACAAAGACACGGTCGTGAATTTAACCAATCACTCTTATTTCAATCTGGCGGGGCAGGGAAATGGCGACATCCTCGGCCATCAAGTGCAGATCAACGCCGGCAGCTTCACCCCGGTCGATGCCGGGCTGATTCCGACCGGAGAACTCCGCAGTGTCAAAGGCACGCCATTCGATTTCACGCAAAATACGGCCATCGGTGCGCGGGTCAATCAACCTGATGAACAACTGAAATTGGGCAGGGGCTATGATCACAACTGGGTGCTGACAGGCAACGCCGGAACTATGAGGCAAGCTGTAAAAGTAGTAGAGCCAGGCACAGGCCGCGTGATGGAGGTCTGGACGACCGAACCCGGCGTGCAGTTCTACATCGGAAACTTCCTTGATGGTAGCTTGAAAGGCAAAGGCGGCAAAGTCTATCAACACCGCTATGGATTTTGCTTTGAGACACAGCATTTCCCGGATTCGCCCAACCAGCCTAAATTTCCATCAACCGTGCTGAAGAGAGGTAGCCGCTACCGGACAACCACGATCTATAAGTTCTCGGCGGATCAGAAATAATTTTTACCAGAGAAATAACAAAAAATGTATAATCGGAGTGGAATTTATTGATAATCCTGCCGTCTTCGTAAATAGAGGAAGTTTTGTTTTTTTTTGCATTGTCGAAGACAAATCCCTGTCAGGCATCTGACCACGCTTGATTGTGGGGCAATACATTTTGCGCCTTCCGTGTTTTTTTGATGGATTCATCACACTGGAGGCGCAACAGGTAGCTCACCCCAGGGTCTCATCAGTCGAGCGTCTCTCCGGGTCGTATTACGTCCAATATCAGGTTTTAAAAAAAGTATAAACGAGGAATATGCCTTGAGGACGGCTAATCGTAATACTAATCTGGTGGAAACGCCGGAAGCTAAGTCAACCGGTTCCACTGAAAAGACCCAGAGAAGAGACATCGATGAACTAATATCCGTGTATGCGGACCCGGTTATCAAAAGAGTTATGTTACAGAGGCTGAACCTCTATTTTGATTCCCAACGCAAAGGATTGAACCAACCGGAAGCCGAAGACCTCTACCAGACCGTCATTCTCAAACTGGTCTCTTACTTCGGCGATAATAGAAATGCCTTATTAACTCAGGATATTTGTGAGATGAGCAGTTACGTTGCTGCGGTCACGCATAATGTCTGTAACGACTTCCTCAGAATGAAATATCCTGAATGGACACGATTAAAAAACAGTCTGCGTGAACTCATAAGACGCCGCCCCGATCTCTCATGTTGGACGATTGAAAATCACACCTTGTGCGGATTTTCCTGCTGGGCGGGCCAGGCCGAAAATAATGAAGCAGTGGGACACATGGTTGAGCTTGTCCAGAAGGATAGTAATGTTGGTGAAACCGAGAATTTGACTGACCTCATCAAGCTGCCGCTTTCCAGGCAGGTTACTGAATTATTTCACCGGGTTGAGGGCCCTCTCGAAATCGATCATTTAGTACAGATTGTCGCCAGGTTGCGGGGGATTAAGGATTGTTTGAGTGAATCGCTGGATGATGAAGATCTATCAGGGTTACAGATTGTCGAGTCGCCCAGTAGATATTATGAAAACCTGGAGGTGAAGGAGCTCCTACTCAAAATTTGGATGGCAGCTTGCGAGCTACCACTTAATCAGAGAAAAGCATTTATTTATACGAGCGTCGATTATAGAGGAGATAGCTTAGTGCACAGGGTATTGCGAGAACAGGTTATTACGATCACACAGGTATACAAATCATTGAACATCACACGAGATAAGTTGATCTCTATTTGGGATGATCTACCAATGAATACCTCAGCTGCAGCAGCTGAGCTTGGGACCAGCACAAGAATGGTCGCGAAGTGGCGTCATAGAGCATTGAGAAAGTTATCGCCTCTCTTTATTGTCGGGCAGTAGCTCAGATTATGATAATAACTGACCATATTTCGGAAGCTGTGATGCATTCCTTTTGCTCAGGCCGGTTGCTGGCGACGGAGACCATAATGTGTGCCGAGCACATCGAAATATGCCTGGAGTGCCAGCAACTGTTTAATCAACTTTCAATAATCAATGTTACCTCAAGGTCAGGTAGCAGCATCTTCTCTCCGGATGCATTTATACTTGGCGAGCATGTCGATTATGAGCAGATAAGTGACTACTTGGATAATAAATTGGATAGGGACCGAGTTGAATTTGTTAAACCCCATCTTGATTATTGCCCGGTGTGCTCAGCGGAAATGTCAAGCCTCAAGGAGTTCAGGAAGACGATCGAAGCTGAGCTGTGGGAACGGGAAGAGCCACAGGATTTCATCACAAAGGTAAAATCGATTTTCCGGCGAATCGAGTTTCCAAATCCTGTCTATTTGTTCGGCGCCTTATCAATACTGATTATCTTGGGCATAGTAACTTTTGTGTTATACCGATGGATGATCCAGGATAAAGACCAGCATACGAAATCTCCAGCGTACGTAACTCCAGGCCCTCAATCGCCGCGAGATGATCCCGAAAGGAAGGATAGTAAAAATGATCCGACTTCACCGAGCGGTCAAGTTGTAATAAATCGTCCAACTGACCGAACAGAAGTCATTTATGACACCGGCAAGCGATATGTTGTTAGCTATTATGACGATCGAATCAGTGTGAGTAACTTAGCCCCGGAGTTACGTCTGGATGCGGCAAAGGTAATGAAAGGTCAGACGATTGCAGATACGGCACTGTTGGAGGAGCTGGCGCAGCCTGAAATGGATGTGCGAGGAGGCGATGACGATAAGAAGAAGATCGTACTGGTGAGCCCGGTCGGGACAGTGATAGTAGAAGATCGCCCAGTATTGAAATGGAGACCGATTGAGGATGCATCCAGCTATGTTGTCGATATTGTTGATGAGACATTCAGCCCTGTTGCTCAGAGCCCACAGCTGGAAGGAACGCAATGGGCAGTCAAGGAGAGCCTAAAGCGGGACACGGTTTATATGTGGCAGGTAACAGCATATAGAGACGGGGAAAGAATTGAGGGTCGGTTAAACCAGATAGGAAAATTTAAGGTTGTCTCAGAAGGAAAATTGATTGAGGTAGGTCGGGCTCGGCGAAGGTATACCTCACATTTTGAATTGGGTGTTTATTACTTAAGAGAGGGTCTTCTCGACGAGGCTGAGAGAGAATTCCGAAGGGTACTGGCGAGAAATCCCAGTTCGAAGCTCGTGGAGAGAATATCAACCATGGTTTTGCAAGGTCGTAGGTAATTATTGGGAGGTCACGAAATCACCAAGTGAAATCAAAGATG
>JAKEHZ010000147.1 GCA_022614735.1 Acidobacteriota bacterium
CATCTTCCGGCTAACAGTTTCAACACAAAGGGTCAAAGGGTCAAAGGGTCAAAGAAGAAAAAAATCAAGCATTTATCTCCCTTTGACCCTTTGACCCTTTGTGTTGAAACTGTTAGCCGGAAGATGAAACTTGCCAAAAAATTTGGGATTTTTCGTTTGTTTCGTATTCTCTCTTTTTTGATCTAGTTACGCGATTTGCCCTTGTTAATTTTTTCGAGGCCGAGTTTCGGGATACCAAACTGGCCCTCAAGCTGGCTGAGTTTATCGAGATCGATCGGGCCAACGATATTGACGACGGTCAGTTCTTTCGGCTCGGCGGCGATTATTGTCAATCCAAGAATACTACTGCTATTGCCCAGATATTTGATCTGCACGTCTATTTTCTGGCCATCGCGTTTGCTCCGCACACCGACGATCTTTGTCCAACCGGCAGAATGCAGTTGTGAATACAACGCTTCGATGTCGCTCGTCGCATACTCACCTGGATTATCGAATTCGAAAACCCTGACATAAACGCCCTTCAATCCTGATACCAGATCCTTGACTCTGGCTTCATCGGGATTTTTGCTGTTTAGAAATTTGGCTGCGAGTTGCAGCAGTCTCTCATCAAGTGAGACCTCTATGGTCTCTGCCGCCTTGTCAGCGAGTTTGTCGAGATGGCTGATATCCAGCCTGGCATCCTGCGCGCGTGCGAACGCGAGACAAAATGCCATGATCAGGATCAGCACAACTGATCTCTTCGCTGCCCGAACCATAAAACTCATAAAACTTCTCTCTCTCATCCTCTCTATTTTTGAGGAATTATCTATTCCTCTGCCGCCCGCCCAGACCCATCCCACACCGCTTGAACTCGAACTGTTTGTCGAGCAAATTCATCTCTACGAGGTCTATCTGGCCGACGATATTGATGACGCAAAGCTTCCGCGGCTCGGTGGAGATGGCGGCGAACCCGACGATCTCCTGGTTTTGCGGCATCAGGTAAACCTCATCTTTTTCGCCACGACGCCCGCGGACCTCGACTATGCGTTGCCAACCGGGCGCGTTCAGCTGTGCACGGAGCGCGTCGACATCCGCTTCGGAGTATTCGCCGTCGTTGGCAAACTCATAACCCCGCATGTAGACGCCCTTCAACCGGTTGAGCTGTTCCATCAGCTTCGCCTGCTCTCTGGCGCTGAGCGTGGCCAGCTTTGTTACGGCGCGCAGGCTCGTTTCATCGAGCGTTATTTCGATCGCCTCTATGGCTCTGGGAGCGAGCCGATCAAGATGGTTGATTTGCAGTCTTGCGTCCTGCGCATAAACGGAAAGCACAGTGACAAATGCCGGCAGCAAAAGTAGCCGGATAATATCTCTCATCGTTTTTAGCGACGGCGTCATATCTTCCCCTTTCATCCTGTCTATCTCAAAATTGAACCCCTTACCTGTCGTAATAGCCCCGCCGCGTTTTCGCCACCGCCCCGGCACGATTCACTTTAACGGAGATCTTACGGAATTCCCCATTGTGTCTCAGTTTGTCTGGCGAATACGCGAGGCTGTAGAGCGTGTGTAGCTCCGATGCGACGCGTCTGTACGCCTCTTCGAGGTCTTCTTCGCGTTGCGCGTTGAAGACTTCGCCGCCCGCCTGTTCGGCCAGCTCATTTAGTTGCCCTCGCGCAATTCTGCTTCTGTCATTGCCCATCAGGTTACCGCCGCCAAACAACACACCCAGCTTGTCATAATGGTTCGACGGGCTGAAATAGATCGGATAGATCGTCACGTCTTCCTCAGATGCCCGCTCGAGTAATTGGTCGAAAGAATGATCGGTCGGCTCCGAACCCCAGATTGATTCGTCTTCGCCATCGGTCAGAACGACAATGGCTTTGCGGGCATCTGTTAGTTGATCCAATTGATCCAGTGCTTTCCACATCGAATCATAAAATGCAGTGCCCCCTGAAATGCCATTTATCTCTTTCAACACGTGCTTCAGTTTTGCTTTGTCATTCGTGAAATCCGTGAGGGCGCGGTACCTGCGTGTGAAAGCAACGACCGCGATATTGTCTTGCGGCGGAAGCGAATCAACGAATTTATTTGCCGCTTCCTGCATGGCTTTGCGCTTCTTCTTCGTGCTGCCGCTCAAGTCCAGGAGCAGGATCAAATTGACGGGCGCATTGACTGGTCTGAAGTGTGAGACCTCCTGTTTCAATCCATCCTCGTAAATTGCGAAGTCTTCCGGCTTGAGGTCGACGAGTGGCTGCCCCGCGCGATCCAACGCCTTGACATTGAGATTGACCAGACGGGTCTCGATACGAATCGCGTTTTTGTCAGGCAAATCAGATTTGACTTCGACCGGCCTTTCTGCCCCTTTAACCGTCTTTTCCTCTCCCGGCAACGGCGGATTATTTTCGTCTTTTGCTGACGCGCTCAACGAAGGACGCGCTTTTGGCTCTGCGCTTGCAGTAGAGCCCGATGGGATTGAGTTTGTCCCGCTGTCCACTGTAGGCTGGTTGCCGGCGTCAGCGGGATTTACTACCGGGGTCCGGTTCGTGTTGTTCGTCACACTGGGATCACGCCGTGAACGGTTCGCCATCACATCCGTCTTCTTCCCGCGAATCGAATTGCCGAGCGAAATGCCCATGATTTTTGGATTCTCCAAAAATCTCGCCGCTGCGTCGGGGTTGAATCTGACTTCGAGGACGACGGCCTCGCGTTCTTGAAGGGTCACAAGAGCGAATTGAACGTCTTTCCCCGCATTTCTGGCGTAAATGATGGTCTGGTTGACGCCACTGCGCCTCGAAGTGACCTGCACCAACGGTTGCCAATCTTTTTTATAGGCATTGCGCATGACAACTTCGAATGACTCGGCGTCGCCCCGGGGAGTAAAATCCTGATCCTCAAAGACGGCCAGCTTAAAACCTTTCACTCCTGCCGGACGAACCAACTTGACGGCGAAGTTCGCCAGACCGAGCATCGGGATACGCGTCTTCTTCACGCGATAATTCTTCTCGATGTGTTTGACCACGTCCTTGAACCCTTTGCCTTTTGCCTGCGCATTGAATGTCGGGACAAGCAAAAGAGCGATCATCACCGAGAATAAGATGGCTCTTCGGGCGAATTGGCTCAGCCACTTCATATCGCTACCTCCTTCGAATATGTACAGCAACCTTTCCAGGTAGCTGTAAGAACTGGCGTAATATTTCTGAAGTGTTATTTTCTTCATTTTCCATTTTCCATATGACATCTTTCATTTGTCATCGGCAGAGACGCGTTTCTTCAATGACAAATGAAAGATGTCATATGGAAAATGAAAACCCGCAAGATTTTTACCTTGCTGCTTACATCGCTTTCACCTCAGCTCCCGCTCTCCCGCTTCCCCACTCCCGCTCCCCCGCTCTCCCTTCCGATTCCTCTTCGCTCCGCTCCAATCGAAATCCAGGTCTTTGGGAATACCGAAATGACCGCGCAACTGGGTTATCTTTTCAGGATCAAGCGGGCCGACGACATTGACGACGAAAAGCTGTTTGAGATCGAAGACGAGGACGCCGATGCCGGCAATCACCCCGCCCTCAATCATCAAATAAACCTCGACGTTTTGACCGTCGCGCCTGCTGCGCACACCGACGATACGGTCCCAACCCGGCGCGCGGAGCTGTGTCCGGATCGGCTCGACATCCGCTTCGCTAAATTCACCCTCTTTGTCGAACTCGACACCCTTGACGTATACACCTTTCAATGCCGAGATCAATTCCTTCACCAACGCTTCGTCAGGGTTGTCGCTCTTGAGAAATTTCGCGGCTATCAGCAGCAATGAACTCTCGACCCTGACATCGACCGTTTCAGCAGCTCTCGGAAAAAGTCGGTCCAGGTGGTCGATTTGCAATTTGGCATTCTGAGCTGATGCTGATATAGCAGCACAGAACGTAACAATCAGGGCGAAGAAAAGCGTTTTGATGGCAACAGGTTTTACAACGGTCATAAATTCTCCTCCCGGGCAGAACGTTATTGCCGCTCTGCCCGCTTAGTTTCAGTTTCCCGCTCACCGCTCTGCTGAACCTTCTTCTGAGCGACGTTAAGTTTCGCACTGGCAATTTTCATCGCCAGCATCACTTGCTCTTTGGCCCTCTCGCCTTCCGCCATTTCAGCAATCGCGCGTTGATGCTCACGGTAGCGATGGAGACCAAGGACCGCAAACATCAACAGACACACAATCGCTCCTGCCATTGCCCATTTCATCGGGGCCGGTCGAAAAAACTCCGCGAGCTTCTCCCACCACCCAGTTTTCTCCCTCGACTTCTCCTGTTTTATTCCAGCGGGCAAGGCGGCGATGCGCGCCATCACGCGATTGGTGAAATCGGGTGAAGCCTCTTCACGGCGGAGGGCTTGCCTCAATTCTTTTTCCAGATCAAAACTCATACTCACATAACCCCCAATGTCCGACTAACCTTTTCTCTCAAAATTACGAGTGAACGCCGCAGATGACTCTTGACCGTGTTGAGCGGCATATCGATTATCTCTGCGATCTCGGTCGGATCGAGGTCCTCCTGGTAACGCAGGGTGACGACCAGGCGTGCTTTCTCGGGAAGAGTTGCGACTATACGGCGCAACGTGCTCTGCATCATTGCATCCGGCAAATCAAACATCGACACAGGCTCAGGCGCCTCATCAACGCTGATGGTCTTCATCTTCTGCCTGCGCGAGTAATCAATACAGCGATGGCTGGTTACTTTGCGCAGCCAGAACTTCAGATGCGCCGGCGATTCGATTGACGCGAGGTTCTGAAACAGATGGAGAAATACCTCTTGCGCAAGGTCCTCGGCAAGCGCCCGATCACGGAAGAAATGATGAGCAATGCTGTAAACCATCGTCTGATGATCGCGCACCAAATCGGCAAAGGCCGCTTCATCCCCGCTCTTTGCTCGCGCCAGTGACTCCACTGGCTTGGCTGCCGATTCCGGCCGATGCATCGCCACCTCTTCTTTAATTTCGATCAATCGATCATTTCTTATTTCACTTGCCATTACGCATAGTAAGTGAACGGGGGGTGCAAAAAGTTTTAGAATGATATTAATTTCCTGATACTAAGAGAAAGAGAGAAGGCGGAAATAACGGAAAAGTCGGCAAGTTTAATCTTCCGGCTAAAAGTTTCAAAACAAAGGGTCAAAGGGTCAAAGGGTTAGAGTGAGATAAATGCTTGATTTTTTTCTCCTTTGAACCTTTGTCCCTTTGACCCTTTGTGTTGAAACTGTTAGCCGGAAGATGAAACTTGCCAAAAAATCCCAGAGAATTTCCGTTTTTTCCGTTATTTCCGTTTGTTCAGTTTTCTCTCTTTCTATTCATTATGGCATGCTTGACGACCTTGCAAGCCTATGCTAGGTTTGCCATCCGGCGTCGATAACCCCGTTAACACAGGCATTTAGGCCAGACGGAGACATTATCGAGGACAGCAAATTTGTCAACTGAACAACTCAAAAAGACTGCGCTCAATGAAGCACATCGAAAACTAAACGGCAGGATGATCGATTTCGGCGGTTGGGACATGCCGGTCCAGTATCCCGCCGGAACAATCGTGGAGCATACGACCGTCCGCACTGCAGCCGGAATTTTCGACGTGAGCCATATGGGCGAGATCGATATCAGCGGCCCTCAGGCTCTCCCACTCATCCAGCACCTGACATCCAACGACGCAGCAAAATTGGTTGACGGACAAATTCAATACTCCGCCCTGACTTATCCCGAAGGCACTTTCGTTGATGATATCCTCGTCCATCGCTTTGCAGCGGATCACTACTTTCTTTGCGTCAATGCATCCAACACTGACAAAGACTACGAATGGATCCAGGGAAAAGCCTCAGGATTTGACGCTGCGGTGAAAAATTTAAGCGCAAATTACACACAGCTGGCAATTCAGGGGCCGAAGGCGCTGGGGGTTCTGCAGCAGCTTACTGATGCTGATCTGAGCGAGATCAAGTACTACTGGTTCGTGCGTGACCGCGTTGATGGGGTTCCTGCCATAATTGCTCGCACCGGGTACACCGGAGAAGACGGGTTTGAGATCTACTTCGACCCGAACGAATCGGAGCGAATTTGGAACAAGATTCTGGAGGTCGGTAAATCCTATGGTTTGATTCCTTGTGGGCTCGCAGCGCGCAATACTTTGCGGCTTGAAGCGAAGATGGCGCTTTACGGCAATGACATTGACCACACGACAACAGTGCTCGAGGCAGACCTGGGATGGATTTGCAAACTCGGCAAAGATGATTTTATCGGTCGTGACCGCTTAGCCGAGCAAAAAGAGAATGGCCTGACGCGCAAGCTGATCGGATTTGAAGTAATTGATAAAGGCATCGCGCGCGATCACTGTCCGATTTTTATTGAAGGTGAAGAAGCAGGCATAGTGACTTCCGGCAGCCCCGCGCCATTTTTAAAGAAGAATATCGGACTGGCTTATTTGCCGATTGAGCAGACAGCCATTGGAACTCATTTTGAGATCGACGTGCGCGGACGCAGGCTTGCAGCGGCAGTCGTGCAAACTCCATTTTATAAACGAAGCAAGTAGGTGTTGGCTGGAAAGATAAAAAGAGAATACGAAAAAAACAAAATAGACGGGTAGCTCCGCAGTTAACCGTGGAGGGCACTATTCCAAGCCGAAGAAGGAAAACGGAACAAACGGAAATAACGGAACAAACGGAAATTCCCTAGGATTTTTCCGTTTGTTCCGTTATTTCCGTTTGTTCCGTTTTCCTTCTTCCATTCATCTTTCCCGACTTGAGACACAAATAGAAAACGCTATCAGAAGAGAGGAAGCAATGGCCGCTTATCCTGACAATTTACATTACACCAAAGACCACGAGTGGATTCGCGCCGAAGGCGACGCTGGAATAGTCGGCATCACCGATTTCGCCCAGGAGCAGTTGGGGGATGTGGTTCACGTTCAACTACCACGTGTTGGCGAGAAGTTTTCGGCACACGACACATTCGGCGAAGTCGAATCAGTGAAGACCTTCAGTGAACTCTATACTCCAGTCTCCGGTGAGGTAGTCGAAGTCAACGAAGCGTTGGTTGACTCTCCCGAATTAGTCAACAGCTCGCCCTATGGCGACGGGTGGATGATCAAAATCAAACTGAGCGATTCGGGAGAACTCGACAGACTGCTCTCGGCAAGCGAGTATGAAGATTTCATCGAATCACAGAAAGAGGAGTAAAAATATCGACAGGATCGACAGGATTACCATCTCGAATAGCCCCGTCTTGCCAATCTCGTAAAACCTGTTTCGACCTGAGAAAGAAGGAAGATGCGTTACATTCCTAATTCGGCTCAAGAGCGTGATGCGATGTTGCGCGAAATGGGCCGTGAATCTATTGCTGATCTTTTTCGTGGGATTCCCGATCACCTGCATCTGACACGCCCGCTCAAATTGCCACCGGCGCTTTCCGAAACCGATACACTGAGCTATTTCCGCAAACTGGCTGAGCGGAACACCACGCGCTTCACAGGTGAAAGAATGATCTCTTTCCTGGGCGCAGGCGCCTATGACCATTTCATTCCGACAATTATCGACACCCTGATTTCACGCTCGGAGTTCTATACTTCATATACTCCATACCAGCCGGAAATCAGCCAGGGCACGCTACAGGCGATCTTCGAATTTCAATCGATGATCTGCGAATTGACGGGGATGGATGTCTCGAATGCCTCACTCTACGACGGCTCGACAGCAGCAGCCGAAGCCGTGCTCATGGCCGAGCGTGTAACGAACCGCTCGAAAGTCGCGCTGGCGGGAAACCTCCATCCGGAATACCGCCAGGTGGTTGACACTTATATTCGCAACGCAGGCATCACCGAAATTACGCTGCCGTTCGATGAAAAGAGTGCGACCTTAAGATTCGACGCTCTGGCGGAGTTGGGCGATGACGTTGGGGCAGTAATCGTCCAATCTCCGAACTTCTTCGGTGGCATCGAAGATTTGCAGAAGCTGGCTGAGGCCGCACATAAGATAGGCGCGTTGTTTATCGTTGTCGTTGCTGAAGGCCTGAGCCTGGGCCTGCTCAAAGCGCCGGGCGAACTTGGCGCAGACATAGTCTGCGGTGAAGCGCAATCGTTCGGTATTCCTTTATCGTTCGGCGGCTCGTACTGTGGTTTCTATGCCGTGCGGGAAAAGTACCAACGACAGATTCCAGGTCGACTGGTCGGTCAGGCTTTTGACGCTCATGGGCGAATGGGTTATGTACTGACGCTCGCGACGCGCGAACAGCATATTCGCCGCGAGAAAGCTACTTCGAACATCTGCACAAATCAGGGCCTTTATGCATTGATGGTAACGATCTATCTATCGACCCTCGGCCGTCACGGCGTCCGTGAGGTCGCAGAACAGAATGTGCAAAAGGCCTATTACGCGTCAAAGCAGATCAGCGCGATAAATGGCTACCGCATTCGTTTTGCGGCATCCTTCTTCAACGAGTTCGTCGTCAACTGCCCAAAACCCGCAGAGCAAATCCTGGACAGCTTGCAGACCAGGAAGATCATTGGCGGGTTCCCCCTCTCGCGTTTCTTCCCCGAGATGAAGACCGAGATTCTGATGTGCGTGACTGAGACAACCACGAAAGAGGAAATTGATTCGCTGGTGGAGGCATTGAAAGTAGCTTAAAAACACAACGAAAAATCGGAAGAATTTCGGCAAGTTTCACCTTCCGAATAACAGTTTCAACACAAAGGATCAAAGGGTCAAAGGGTCAAAGAAGAAAAACTTTAGCCTTGATCCTCCTTTGACCCTTTGACCCTTTGATCCTTTGTGTTGAAACTTTTAACTAATTTCGACCTTCTATGAAAAAAGCAAGCACTCATGTTAATCAAAACGAAGGGACGATTTTCGAGCGTTCGCGTCCCGGCCGGATAGGATACAAATTACCGGCGCTCGATCTCGAAGCGACGCCGATCAATTCAGTCATCGATCCGAAACTGCTTCGTGATGACGATCTATCCGGCCTGCCCGAAGTGAGCGAGATCGATGTCATTCGCCATTTCACGAGGATTTCGACCTGGAATTATGCAGTTGATTATGGGATGTATCCACTCGGTTCTTGCACCATGAAGTACAACCCGAAGCTCAACGAGCGCGTCTCGCGATTCGATGGTTTTGCTGCCTCACACCCATATACGCCTGATGAACTCGCGCAGGGCAATCTCGAATTGATCAGGGAACTCGAAGAGGCTTTGTCTGAGATCACCGGTCTGGCTGCAGTCAGTCTGCAACCTGCTGCCGGCGCGCAGGGTGAAATGACAGGCTTAATGGTGATTCGCAAATGCCTCGAATCGCGTGGCGATGCGCGCAAGATCGTGCTCATCCCCGATTCGGCGCACGGCACGAACCCGGCGAGCGCGGCGATTTGCGGTTATCAGGTGAAAACTATCAAGTCGAACAGTAATGGCGCGATCGACTTGGAAAATCTGCGCGCGATAGTCAATGGCGATATCGCCGCATTGATGCTCACGAATCCTTCGACGCTCGGAATGTTCGAGGAGAACATTGAAGAGATCTGCCGCATTCTGCACGATGCAGGCGGACTGGTCTATATGGACGGCGCGAATATGAACGCGCTCGTCGGATTGACACGCCCTGGCGACATGGGTGTTGATGTAATTCACCTGAACCTACACAAGACTTTTTCGACACCACACGGCGGCGGGGGACCCGGCGCCGGTCCGATTGCCGTGACAAAGGAACTCGAGCCATTCCTTCCCTTCCCGCGTCTTGTGGAAAAGAATAACGAAAGAGGCGAGAAGGTCTTGCGACTCGATTACAACCGTCCGCAATCCATCGGCCGCGTGCGAGCGTATCACGGCAATTACTCTGTCCTGGTTCGCGCATTGTGTTATATCCTGACGCTTGGGCCTGATGGTTTGCG
>JAKEHZ010000148.1 GCA_022614735.1 Acidobacteriota bacterium
GGGATGGGGTGCGTTAAGCCCGACATCTCGCCGCAAAGTTTACGCGGGTGTAGCCGAGGTCAGTCTTTATATCGCCGTTCAGGCGCAGGGCAGGGGTATTGGCAATGCTTTGATGGAGGCGTTGATCGCTCTTTCTGAGGAACAAGGTATTTGGACTTTGCAGTCGAGCATCTTCCCGGAAAATCAAGCCAGTATCGCTCTCCATCTGAAACACTCTTTTCGCGAAGTGGGCAGACGTGAACGCATTGCCAAACATCATGGAGTCTGGCGCGATACAGTCGTGCTTGAACGCCGTAGCAAAGTTGTAGGGTGTGATTGAGCGGAAAATTTTTCAGTTTCAAAAATCACTTCGAACCTTCAATAGGAGAGGATCTTTTATGTGGAGAGAGTTCAAAGAATTTATCAACCGTGGGAGTGTGATGGACCTGGCTGTCGGCGTGATTATTGGCGCCGCATTCGCCAAGATCGTTTCTTCAGTAGTCGATGACATGATCGGCCCGATAATCGGTAGGATCATCGGCAATATTGATCTCACCGGACTGCAGTTGGTAATGGGATCAAAGACCCTGCCTGACGGCAAAGTGGAAGCGGTTGCATTCAAATACGGCAGTTTTCTTCAGAATGTAATCAATTTCCTGATCATCGCCTTTGTCATTTTCATCATCGTCAAGGTGTATAACAATTTCAGGAAACAGGCGCCGCCGCCACCGCCGACCCCAACGGAATCATTGCTGACGGAAATTCGCGACCTGCTGAAGAAAGCATGATTGCCAGGGCGCGATAAAAGCAGAGGCAGGGAATTTTCCCCTGCCTCTCTGCTTGCAGTTTATGCGCTTGTCAGTTGGTGAATTCAAATCGGCGGCTAAGCGCGTTTGTAAACCGTTGCCGCTGTAAGCACGATGAACCCGATTGCCAGCAGCCAGAAGGAGTAAAGTGACAATGTTGGGATAGTGACCAGTTGACTTAGAATTCCAAGCACACCCAGAATCAAGGCAACCAGCCATAAGGTTTGAGTTGGGGCATTGAGTTGCATGGTCTATTCTCCTTGTTTGAATTCCCTTTTGGGAGGGGTTTGATTTATGCGCTCGGTGAAGCGGGAGCGCTTGATGGTCGTTGTAAAGCAACAAAAAGCTATTTCAATGCTGCTGAGATGTCAATTTTTCTGCGTCAAGACTTAAAGATTTGTCCTCAGTAACAATATAATGTACCAATCTCGGGAGGGCTGATTTAGAGATCTGTGATGAGACAGCCAGTTCTTGAAGTTATCGCTTGCTCCGTGGCCGATGCCATTGCTGCCGAGCAGGGTGGCGCAGGTCGCCTGGAAATTATCAGTAATTTTGATGTCGGTGGATTGACGCCACCACTTGAATTAGTGCGCGCGATAATTTCTTCGGTTAAAATCCCCTGCCGGGTGATGGTGCGAGAAAATGAGTCTTTTTTTGTTTACGACGAAAAAATTATTGAAAGATTGTGCGAGTCCGCCCGTTCTTTAGCTGATTTGTCTGTTGACGGATTGGTGCTGGGTTTTTTAATGGAAACAGGTGATCAATACGGGATTGACCATGATGCGCTGGCGCGCGTGCTTTCCTGTGCGCCAGACCTTAAAGCCACATTTCATCATGCTTTTGAACTATTGCCCGACCCAAGGCGGGCAATTGCTGAGCTCAAACAGCATAGGCAGATTGACCGGATTTTGACGAGCGGTGGAGATGATCCATGGCCGACTAAAATCCGGCGATTAGCCGAATTGCAGAATGCCGCCCAGCCGGAAATCGAAATCCTGGCGGGCGGCGGGGTTGATGGCGAGGCAATCACATTACTTCGTCATTCAACCACGGTTCGTGAGTTTCATGTGGGTCGTGCTGTACGGAAAGATAACAGTATCTACGGTGAGGTTGACTCTCGCCGTGTTAAAGCTTTGCTGGGATTGATCAAATATGATGGCGATGCCAAAAAGGCGTGATAGAATACGCGACGGCTTCACACCCCCGGAGCCGGCAAGCCATTTAATGTGGCCGATAGTTGCTGTGATGAATACTGGGGATTTCATCGCGCGTAATGAGAAGGCGATTGCGGCGCTGTGGAAGACGGTCGCGACTACCGTAGCGCATAGCTATGGTGTCACCAGACGAGAGTTTGCCGAGCGGCTCGCCGCAATAGCTCTGCGCGCGGGCCATCATTCGGAGCCGTCAAAGAAAGTAGACGGTTCAGCTGAAGCCGAAGAATATTTAGCCAATATCAAAGCGAATGAACTTTGTCTGGCGATAGCTTGCGAGCGCGGCCATGAAGATGCCTGGCGCAAGTTCGAGTCGGAGTATCGCTACTCGATGCAGGCCGCGGCGCGCGCTCTGACCAAAGACGAGGCTGAAGCGGAAGACCTGACTCAATTCGTTTTCGGCGAGCTTTACGGTGTGCGGCTGGATGGCGACCGCCGGTTGAGCAAGCTGGCGCATTATTCGGGGCGAGGCTCGCTCGGCGGATGGCTGCGAGCGGTCGTCTATCAATGCTTCATCGATCGTAAGCGCCAGACGGCGCGGTTTGAGCAGGTCGAAGAGGTCGAAGAGTTCGACCGTCTTGCCAACACAGCCGCCTCCCATGTCAATGGCACGTTTTCGGCGCCAATCGTTCAGCCAGATGATATCGATGACGTGCGTTTACGGCAGGCAACAGAAGAGGCGATGACGCAGGCTTTCGCGGAGATTGATCCGCGCGAAAGACTTTTACTCAACTATTACTACTTCGACGATCTGACGTTGCGAGAGATCGGATTACTGATGGGGGTTCACGAAGCAACGATCTGCCGGTGGCTCGCGCGCGCACAGCGCGAAGTGAAGCGCAAGACCGAAGAGATTCTGCGCCGCAGTTACGGTCTGCGCCGCGCCGAAGTCGCCGAGTGTCTGCAGATCGCCGCACGCACAGAGCTTGATGTGCGGAAGATGCTCAGCGATGTGAAAGGCCCGACAA
>JAKEHZ010000017.1 GCA_022614735.1 Acidobacteriota bacterium
CGGGCAATCTTGAGCGAAGCGAGATTGTGCGCCGCATCACGGCAACTGACGAATTGATGCGCATGCCTCCACCCTATTCCGAACATAAGCTGACTCAAATCGAGATCGATCTGCTCATCGAATGGATCAAGCAGGGAGCTCAGTGGCAGAAGCATTGGTCGTTCATTCCGCCTCTCAGGCCTGGACTACCGCAGGTGAAAAACAAGTCGTGGCCAAAGAACGCGATCGATTATTTTGTGCTGGAGCGGCTTGAACGTGAAGGATTGGAGCCCACACCGGAAGCTGATCGCGCAACTCTGATTCGTCGCGTCTCGTTTGATTTAACAGGGCTGCCGCCTACACTGAAAGAGATCGACGATTTTATCAATGACAAGTCGCCTAATGCTTATGAAAAAGTTGTTGACCGTCTGCTCAGCAGCCCGCGTTATGGTGAACGGATGGCGTTCAGATGGCTCGATGCAGCGAGATATGCCGACACGAATGGCTATCAGATCGATGGAAATCGTGATGCCTGGCGCTGGCGCGATTGGGTGATCGAATCATTCAACCGCAATATGCCATTCGATCAGTTCGTCATCGAACAACTGGCCGGTGACCTGCTGCCGAACGCAACTCTCGACCAGAAGATCGCGACTGCTTTCAATCGCAACCATCGCATCAACGCCGAAGGCGGTGTTGTTCCCGAGGAATATCGCATCGAGTATGTCGTCGACCGCGTAGACACGACATCAACTGTGTTCATGGGAGTAACGGTTGGCTGCGCCCGTTGTCATAATCACAAGTATGACCCGTTTACGCAGAAAGAGTATTATCAACTCTCGGCTTATTTCAACAGCATTGACGAAGATGGACACTCCTATGACCAGGGAAACTCGCCCCCGTGGATTGCTGCGCCGACTGCAGCGCAACAGCGACAGTTGCGGCAATTCAATCAGGAGATCAGACAAACCGAAAATCAAATCAATACGCTGACCAAAAGATCCGCCGTGTTAGAGCGACGCTGGGAGAAATCATTGGTCTCTCCCGTTAACGGGAAATCGAACCAGCACTGGTTTCCTGATGACAAGTTGCTGGTATATCTTGCGCTGGATGAAAACAGCGAGCCTGTCTTCAACAAATCCGACCGCCCTCATCACGAGCAATTTGACAAGAGACCGGACGGGTCGCCTCAGAAATTTGAAATCGGATTCAAAGAAGGCACACCGCGTTACGTGGAGGCGCCGACCGGGCAGGGCGTTGCCTTTGACGGCAAATTATTTTTTGACGGCGGCATTCACGCAGATTTCCGTTATAAATCGACTTCCAAAGACTACCGCGAACGATTCACGATCGCCGCGTGGGTATACCCCGAATCAGAGCAGAGCGGCTCGATCGTTACCAAAGTCAGCGACAGTCCGGCAGAAGTAGAGAATAACATCCCACGCGCCGAAGGTTATGGAATCTATTTTCTGAATGGAAAGATCCATTTCAATATGGTTTTTCGCTGGGGTGAAGATACGCTGCGTGTCGAAACCGAAAACGCGCTGCCGCTTAAGAAATGGCAGCATGTCGCAGTGGTATTCGATGGGACGAAAGCCTGGGACGACCGCATTCGCATCTATATAAATGGACAGGCACAGAAACTGAAGTTCAATCAGCGAAATTTCTTTTTGCTTTTCGGCAACACCAGGAACACGCTGAAGATCGGCGCCGGCGGCGGCCCGGAATTTCGCTTCAAGGGCGCGCTGGACGAGGTGCGACTTTATAGCCGCAGCCTCGATGCGGATGAAATCGCAATTCTGGCTTGCACAGATTCGCTTGAAATAATTGCGGCGATTCCACCGGCAAATCGAACGCGCGGCCAGACGCAAAAAATTCATCACGCCTTTGTCGCGCAATCTGCTTCTGGGGAATTGAAGCAAACCTACAAAAGACTCATCGACCTCAAACAACAGAAGCTGAATTTTGAAGACACCATCCCGACTTTGATGGTTATGGAAGAAATGCCCGAACCGCGTCCAACATTTTTACTCAAACGCGGCGCTTATGATGCGCCAGGTGAAAAAGTGGGCCGTGGCGTTCCGGAGGTACTGCCTCCAATGCTTTCATCTTTCCCGAACAATCGGCTCGGTTTTGCGAAATGGCTCGTCAGTCCCGATCATCCTCTGACATCCCGCGTGACAGTGAACCGTTTCTGGCAAATGCTGTTCGGCACAGCGCTGGTCAGGACCGGCGAGGATTTTGGCTTTCAGGGGGAATTGCCTTCGCACCCCGAATTACTCGATTGGCTGGCGGTCGAATTCAGAGACGGGGCGACGGGGCGACAGGGCGACGAGGCGAAAAATCCGCAATCCGCAATCCGCAATCCGGCATGGGACGTGAAGGCGCTGCTCAGGACCATTGTTATGAGCGCGACGTATCGTCAGGAGTCGAAAATTACTGCGCAATCGCAACAGCGCGATCCGGACAATCGACTGCTCGCGCGTGGCCCACGGTTCAGGCTCTCAGCGGAAATGATCCGCGATCAGGCTCTTTTTGTTTCAGGCCTCCTGGTTGAAAAACTGTATGGACCGTCGGTGAAGCCCTACCAGCCGGATGGGCTGTACAAGGACATGGCTTTTTCCGGACTCACCGGTTACGACCGTGAGAAAGGCGAAGGATTGTGGCGGCGCAGTCTTTACACCTTCTGGAAGCGAACGGTGCTCTCGCCCAACATGCAGGTATTTGACGCTTCGGCCCGCGAATTCTGTACGGTGCGCGATACTCGCACCAACACGCCACTGCAATCGCTCAACCTCATGAATGATGTAACATACATCGAAGCCTCGCGGATGCTGGCACAGCGGATGCTGCTCGAAGGCGGTGCTACACCGAGGGAACGAATCAGTTGGGCACTTCGTCTAACGACATCGCGACCGCCAAAAGACAGAGAGATTGAGATTCTGCAGCGGAATCTGGATAAGCAGATGGATTTATTTGCTCGCAATCCGCAGGAAGCGGCCAGACTGTTGTCGGTTGGTGAAAAGCGGAATGATGACAAGCTGAATGTGACTGAACTGGCAGCCTATGTTGCAACAGCGAGTTTGATTCTAAATCTTGATGAAGTGATCATGAAGCAGTAAGAGGGGTTGAATTATGATGAACCAATTAAATGAACATCATCTGATGATGACCCGCAGGCACTTTTTCAGCCGATTTGGCCTCGGTATCGGCACGGCTGCGTTGGCTTCGCTCCTGAAGGAGAACGGTTATGCGACGGCTTTGTTCCAGAGCAACGACGCAAAGCCCGGCCTGCCCGATCTGCCACATTTTACTCCAAAGGCAAAGCGCGTGATTTTTCTCTATCAAGCCGGCGGACCATCGCAGCTTGAGCTCTTTGATTCGAAGCCACTGCTTGAAAAGCAGCGCGGCCAGAACCTGCCAGAGTCAATTCGGATGGGGCAGCGCCTGACAGGCATGACTGCATATCAATCGAGCTGGCCGACTGCGCCTTCGATTTACAAATTTGCGCAGCATGGTCAATCAGGCGCGTGGCTAAGTGAATTGCTGCCCCATACTGCCGGAATTGTTGATCGATTGAGTTTCATTAAGACAATGCACACTGAGCAGATCAATCACGATCCGGCAATTACGTTTTCGCTCACAGGATTCCAACTCGCCGGGCGCCCGAGCCTCGGTTCGTGGGTCGCATATGGATTGGGCAGCGAGAATAAAGACCTGCCGGAATTTATAGTGATGGTTTCAATAGGCAGGACCGGCGGCGATCAGCCTTTGTATGACCGGCTGTGGGGGAGCGGCTTTCTGGCTTCGCGCTATCAGGGTGTGAAGTTCCATAATGGTCCGGACCCTGTGCTCTATCTGTCGAATCCCCCGGGCATCGACAAGCAGGTGCGCAGACAATTCCTGGATGATCTGGCGGAACTGAACCGGATCAATGCGCGCGAATTCGGTGATCCGGAGATCCTCTCTCGCGTTGCACAGTACGAGATGGCTTACCGCATGCAAACATCTGTCCCCGAACTGACTGACCTATCGAAGGAGCCTGAAAAGACGCTCGAGCGTTACGGCCCTGATGCGCGCAAGCCGGGAACATTCGCGTTCAACTGCATCCTGGCGCGCCGTCTGGCAGAGCGCGGCGTGCGTTTCATCCAGTTATTCCATCGCGGTTGGGACCAGCATGGAGACTTGCCCAAGAACATCATAAAGCAATGCCTGGACACGGATCAGCCGTCAGCCGCGCTGATTATGGATTTGAAAGAACGAGGGCTGCTTGAAGACACACTGATAATCTGGGGCGGTGAATTCGGACGGACGGTCTATTCGCAGGGGAAGCTGACTGCTGACAATTACGGACGCGACCATCATCCGCGATGTTTCACCGTCTGGCTCGCAGGCGGCGGCATCAAGCCGGGAATTTCAGTCGGCGAAACGGATGATTTCAGTTACAACATCGTGCGCGACCCAGTGCATGTACACGACCTCAACGCTACCATACTGCATTGCCTTGGGATCGATCACAAGAAGCTGACCTTCAAGTTTCAGGGCCGCGACTTCAGGTTGACCGATGTTCACGGCAGCTTGGTTAATCAGCTTCTATAGCCTTTAAGAAAAACATTTTTCATTTTCCATATTATATTTTTCATTTGTCATTGAAATAGCGCGCTTTTTCAATGACAAATGAAAAATATAATATGGAAAATGAAAAATGTTTTTCTTAAAGGTTATAGAAGCACATAAGCAAAAATTATGAGTTACTGGGATTGGGGATACTACAAACCTAAACCGGCAATCAAGGCCAAAGGTGGAATCAAGGCGCAGTCCAAACGTGGTGCGTTCGGCGAGAGCTGGTGGGCAGTCCGCTGGATTGCGGTGCTCGAAAGTTTCAACATCGGAGCGCGTCTCGGTCGTGGGCGTTCATATGCTCGCAGCGGCCAGGTCCTTTCGATTGAGATCACCAAAGGGGAGATTAAATCCCAGGTGCAGGGCTCACGCCCGAAACCATACGACATCAAGATCAAAGTAAAAGCTCTCCCGGAAAGCGATTGGCGAAAGCTGGCCAACTTTCTGTCGAGCCAGGCACTATTCGCAGCAAAATTGCTGTCAGGCGAGATACCGCGGGAGATCGAACAGGCATTCAAGGAAGCCGGACTGTCGCTTTTTCCGGAAAGACTTGATGACCTGCAAACCGACTGCTCCTGTCCCGACTGGTCGAACCCGTGCAAGCACATTGCTGCAGTCTACTACCTGCTTGGCGAAGAATTCGATCGCGATCCGTTCCTGGTTTTCAAATTGCGTGGCGCAAGCCGTGAAGAGTTCATCGAGATGCTGGGTGCTGCGGGCGTGGCACAAGAAAAGGCTGAATCCGCTCCCGTTTCTGCGTTGCCGCCCGAGCCCCTGGAAACCGATACCGCGAGTTTCTGGGCCGGCAGCCCATTACCGGATGATTTCTTTGGCGAAGTGCGATTGCCTCCGATCACAGCCGCATTACCAAAGCGCCTGGGCAATTTTCCTTTCTGGCGCGGCGAAGAGCGGCTTCAAGATGCCGTCGAACCGGTTTATTCTAAGGCCGCGCCACACGGATTGAATATGTTTTTGGGCGATGGCGGAAGTGGCACTAATGACGATTGAATTTGCAGTACCACCGGAGAATGCAGGATATTTGCGGACCTTCGACGCAGAAATTGATATTCTCGCCGATAATGAGATTCTCGTTTGCGGTCGGATGCGCGATCATCGTTTTGCCCTCGAGCACGTCTGGAAAGTTCGGACGCCGGACTACGTGGTCATCGAGGCGAGCGCACGGCAGATCGAGGGTGAAGTATCTCAATTCAACCCTGAATTGTGTGTCCGATACGCTGATATCAAAGGCGTACTGATTGGGCGTGGTTTCTCCAAAAGAGTTGTTGCAGCATTGGGCGATCTCCCCGGGAAGCAGGAGCATCTGTGGCTGGCGATCGAAATGGCTCGCGTCGGACAACAGGTTTATCAGTACTCGTCCGAATTCGAAGCCAGGTATCCGATAATCGGGAAGAATCAGACCGAAGACGCGCAGATAGCCTGGTTAAAAGATCGTGCATACATGCCCGATCTGGCCAATTCGTGTTACACATATCGCGACGAGAGCGCCGATTTATTTAAAATCAGAGAGGTGCGATGTGGATTTGGGCCGGAAATATTCAGGCCGAAACCCGGTGACAAACGTGTCTTCTGGCGCAACAAGCGTCTGGCGATTGCGATGAAAATGGCTGAAGATGGCGGCGCAGTTTATTTCTGCAAAAGTGCGATGGAAGACCGCATTCACGACATCAAGGTCGAGTTCGATTTGTCAGACGATGGCTCGATTTCCAACGCTCAGAGTCGTGGCTTGAGATTGCCGTACCACGGCATTTGCGAAGACGCGCAGTTACGCACGCCGGGGCTCAACGGCTTGCGTGTCACGCCGGGTTTCATCCTGCAATTTGCCGATCGTATCGGCGGCGCCAGGGGCTGCACACATTTGTTCGATCTTTCCATTGATTGTTTGCGGTTGTTCAATTTCAGATAGGTGAAACCGAAGAGATGAAGAGAGAATACGAAACAAACGAAAATAACGAAACAAACGAAAAAAAACTTAAAACTTTTCGTTTGTTTCGTAATTTTCGTTTGTTTCGTATTCTCAAGATTTCTCTCGTTGTTGCTTTCACCGTAATTATTGCCTCGAGCCACTTCCTCGAAACAGCGACACACGGTCAGCAGAAAGCCTCTCGCATCGATTTCGACCGGGATATTCGACCCATACTTTCCAATAAATGCTGGGTCTGTCATGGGCCCGATGCGCCGAATAAAAAGATCAAACTCCGCCTCGACTCGGAATCCGGTGTAAAGGCAGATCTGGGCAGAGGCAAGAGGGCGATTGTTCCGGGCCACCCTGAAGAGAGCGAGATGGTGCGCCGCATCACTGCAGAAGATGAGTCGATGCGCATGCCTCCGGTCTATTCGGGACAAACGCTGACGAAGCGTGAAAGAGAGCTTCTCGTCGAATGGATCAAAGAGGGTGCTGAATGGCAAAAGCATTGGGCATTCATTACACCCGTGAGGCCGCGCTTGCCGCGCGTTAAAAACGGCTCCTGGCAGGGGTGGCAGGGATGGCAGGGGTGGCCGAAGAATGCAATCGATAATTTTGTGCTGGAGCGACTGGAACGCGAAGGGTTGAAACCCTCACCTGAGGCTGATCGAGCTACATTGATTCGCCGTGTCACGCTCGATCTGACGGGGCTGCCGCCCACAGCGAAAGAGATCGATAACTTTCTCAATGATAAATCTCCCAATGCCTATGAGAAGGTGGTCGACCGGCTGCTGGCATCGCCGCGTTATGGCGAGCGGATGGCTTTCAGATGGCTTGATGCGGCGCGATATGCCGATACGAATGGCTATCAACTCGATGGCGAACGCCAGATGTGGCGATGGCGCGACTGGGTGATCGAAGCTTTCAATCGCAATATGCCTTTCGATCAGTTCACCATCGAACAACTGGCCGGAGACCTCCTGACCAAACCGACGCTGGATCAAAGGATCGCCACTGCTTTCAATCGCAACCATCGCGGCAACTCCGAAGACGGGCTGGTGCCGGAAGAGTATGCTGTCGAATACGTCGTTGACCGTGTGGATACGACCTCGACTGTTTTTCTGGGAATGACGATGGGCTGCGCGCGGTGTCACAATCACAAATATGATCCGTTCACGCAGAAGGAGTATTACCAGCTCTATGCCTTCTTCAACAACATTCCTGAAGACGGCCGTTTCAGCAATTTTGGTAACTCACCGCCCTGGATTGACGCGCCAACCCATGCACAACAACGGCAGCTCAAACAAATCGAAAGGGAGATCGCACAGACTAAAACGCAGCTCGCGGCGTCGATGAAAAACTCTGCGTCGCTTCAGAGCCGCTGGGAACGTTCTATTGATGCCTCATCAAACACACATTGGTTTCCGCCCAATGATTTGATCGTGCATAACGCGCTCGGCGAAAGTGCTGACCTCTTTGTCAATGAACCAAACCGCGTATCGAATTCAAACGTAGAGAAAGCCGTCACTGGTTTTAAAGATGGAACGCCGAGTTATATTTCATCTCCACTCGGTCAGTCAGTCGCCTTCGATGGGAAGCTCTTCTTCGATGCGGCAAAAGCTGCGAATTTCGATTACCGTGACCGCAAGCAGGATTTCAAAGCCACGTTCGCTATCTCCGCCTGGTTCTATCCTGAAGCGGAAAACAGCGGAGCAATTGTCACGCGCATGCGCGATGATGTTGGTGAGCGAGAAAACAATCTTCCGAAAGGTCGCGGTTACGGCGTCTTCTTCGTCAACGGCAAAATTCATTTCAATCTTATCGGAGTATGGGCTGATGATTCGTTTCGAGTTGAGACTGCGGACAGACTGCCGGTAAAGCAGTGGTATCATTTGCTGGCGACATTCGACCACGCCCAGCCTTACGAGAAGGTCCAGATTTACATTAACGGTCAAAAGCAGAAGCTGAAGATCAACAATCACAGGCTGTTCAGACAATTCGCCGAATCGAGCGCGAACCTGCGTATCGGCGGAGGAGGCGGTCGTGATTGGCGTTTCAGAGGTGCGATCGATGAAGTGCGAATTTACAGGGCTTTGCCCGATGACGAGCAGATCGCCATTCTCGCTTGCGCCGATTCGCTCTCCAGGATCGCATCCATAGAGCCGCAGAAACGCAGCGAAGGGCAGCGGCTGAAAATTCAGAGTGCCTACTTAGATAGCGCCGCGCCTGCTGAGGCGCAACAGGCCTGGAAGAAACTGCGTGAATTGAAAGAGCGAAAAGCAAAGCTTGAAGCCGCATTCCCTACAATCATGGTGATGCAGGAGTTGCCCCAGCCGCGGCCTGCCCTCCTCTTGAAGCGTGGCGCCTATGACGCTCCTGGAGAAAGAGTCGATCGCGGAGTTCCCGAAGTGCTGCCGCCATTGCCAAAAGACTTTCCCGACAATCGACTGGGTTTAGCGAAGTGGCTGGTGAGTCCTCAAAATCCGCTGCTGGCGCGCGTCACAGTCAATCGTTTCTGGCAGATGTTCTTCGGGACCGGCCTCGTCAAAACGGTCGAGGACTTTGGAGTGCAGGGCGAATTGCCTTCACATCCGGAGCTGCTCGATTGGCTGGCGGTCGAATTCAGAGACGGGGCGACGGGGCGACAGGGCGACGGGGCGAAAAATCCGCAATCCGCAATCCGCAATCCACAATGGGACGTGAAGGCGCTGCTCAAGACCATTGTTATGAGCGCGACGTATCGTCAATCGTCAAAGGTCACGCATCAATTGTTGCAGCGTGATCCTGAAAATCGGTTGCTCGCGCGCGGACGGCGCCTCCGGTTGCCGCCCGAAATGATCCGCGATCAGTCGCTCTTTATCTCCGGCCTCCTGGTCGAAAAGCCGGGCGGACCATCGGTGAAGCCATATCAGCCCGAAGGGTTATACAAAGATATGCTCTTCTCGAATATGATTGAATATGATCAAGACAAAGGTGAAGGGCTGTGGCGGCGCAGCCTTTATACCTTTTGGAAGCGGACGGTCAATCCTCCCTCAATGCAGATCTTCAATGCTTCGTCGCGCGAATATTGCACCGTGCGCGAAACCAGAACGAATACGCCGTTGCAGGCTTTGAATTTGATGAACGATGTGGGTTACGTTGAGGCCGCGCGAATGCTGGCACAGCGAATGCTGGTCGAAGGTGGGTCCACAGCAGACGATCGAATCGCCTGGGCTTTTCGGCTGGCAACATCGCGATGGCCCGACGAGAAGGAAAAGCATGTATTGCGCGGGAACCTTAATGCCCAGTTAGAATTTTTCCGTAACAATCCAATGGAAGCGGAAAGACTGCTTGCGGTCGGTGTAAAGCGAAATGACGCGAAGCTCGATAAGGCAGAATTGGCGGCCTATGCTGTGACGGCAAGTTTGATTCTCAATCTCGATGAGGTGATCACGAAGCAATGAGCAAGGGGCCGCATACGAAACGAACAAAGAGAGAAAACGGAACAAACGGAAATAACGGAACAAACGGAAAAATTATAGAGAATTTCCGTTTGTTCCGTTATTTCCGTTTGTTCCGTTTTCTCTCTTTGTCTTCTATTCTTCGGTTAGTTCAGTCGAAACTGTCTCATTATTGCCCCCAAGAGCGGCTCGCAGCGTATGCCATGAGAGACTGGCGCATTTGACGCGGGCAGGGAATTCACGCACACCAGCAAGGATGGTCAATCTGCCGAGGTGATGCGGATCGGTTTCGGGGTTGAGCTCACCCTTGACCATACGGTGAAATTCGTCGAAGAGGAGTTCGGCCTCTTCCTTCGTCTTCCCCTTAACCGCAGTGGTCATCATCGAAGCCGATGCTTTGGATATTGCGCAGCCTGAGCCCTGGAAGCCGACGTCTTCGATCAGATCATCACTTAGTTTCAGGTATATAGTGATTTGATCCCCGCAGAGCGGATTGTAGCCTTCCTGCTCGCGATCGGCCGGGTTGATTACTTTGAAGTTACGTGGCTTTTTGTTGTGGTCGAGAATGACCTGTTGGTAGAGCTCGCTCAGATCAGCCATTAAACACCTCAACAGCTTTCTGAATGCCTTCCGCCAGCGCATCGATCTCTTCTCTTGTGTTATAGAAAGCGAACGAAGCGCGTGCTGTTGCGGGAATGCCGAACCGCTTCATCACCGGCTGCGCGCAATGATGCCCGGCACGGATCGCAATCCCTTCCTGATCCAGAATCGTGCCCATGTCGTGCGGGTGAATGCCATCGAGCGTGAATGACAGGACGCTCGCTTTCTCTCGCGCCGTACCGATGATCTTGATACCGGGAATCGCGCCGATGACTTCGGTCGCATAGCCGAGCAATTCGTGCTCGTAGGCTGCGACGCGATCAAGCCCGACGCTGTTGAGATAGTCGATCGCGACGCCCAGGACTATGGCGCCTTCGATGTGCGGAGTGCCTGCTTCAAATTTTGCAGGCAGCACATTGTAGGTCGTCTTCTCAAATGTTACGGACGCGATCATATCGCCGCCACCCATGAACGGCGGCATCATGTTTAAGAGTTCGCTCTTGCCGTAGAGCACGCCGATGCCCGTCGGGCCACACATCTTGTGGCCGGAAAATGCGTAAAAATCACAATCCAGATCGCGCACATCAATTTTGAGGTGCGGAGCAGCCTGAGCGCCGTCGAGGAGCACAGGGATGTCGTGACTGTGTGCGAGCTCGATAATGCGCTTGACCGGGTTGAGCGTGCCGAGAGCGTTTGAAAGATGCGCGACTGCGACGAGCTTCACTCGCGGATTGAGCATCAGCGCAAACTCATCAATTAGTAATTCTCCATCATCATTGATGGGAATGACGCGCAGCTTCGCGCCCGTCTGCTCGCAGAGGATCTGCCACGGGACGATGTTCGAATGGTGCTCCATCGCGGAGATAATGATCTCATCACCCTCGCGAACAAATTTGCGGCCGTAGCTGTAGGCGACCAGATTGATACTTTCTGTCGTGCCGCGCGTAAAGATGATCTCGTGAGATTCCGCCGCGTTGATGAACCGCTGGACTTTAACACGCGCATCATCGTATTCGCGCGTCGCAAGCTGGCTCAGGAAGTGCACGCCGCGATGCACATTGGCGTTCTGCTCCTTGTAGTAGCGATTGATCGCGTCGATAACTACCTGCGGTTTCTGCGACGTCGCGGCGTTGTCCAGATAGATGAGCTGGCGCCCGTTAACTTCCTGTTTGAGAATTGGGAAGTCTTTGCGGATCTGTTGTACATCAAAATTTGCTTTCATTACCGTTAGCATTTCCCTAGCCCAGACGTTCACGGCTGGGTCCCGGATATTGAAAACGCTGGAGGGCGTTTCAACGCCCTTCACCCATCGGCTTTAGCCAATCTTTTGGCTGAAGCCTGCCGATAAGCCCGGTGAACCGGGCTTCAAGGATTATTGCTTCGCCCCCCAGCCGTGAACAGCTGGGCTAGGGAAATCAGTCAATCTCCAGGCTCTGGTGCAGTTTGTCGAGAACCCTCTTGTCCAACTGCTCGCGCACAGACCTTAATTTGATCTTTCTGATTACATCTTCGGCAAAACCGTAAGTGAGCATCGCCCGTGCGCGCTCGGGGTTGATGCCACGCGTGGAGATGTAGAACAACTCCTCTTCCTCCAACTGCCCGACCGTTGCGCCATGCGAGCATTTCACATCATCGGCGAAAATTTCCAGCTGAGGTTTCGTGTCAACTATAGCGTTACCCGATAAGAGCAGGTTCTTGTTCAGCTGATGCGCGTCGGTCAGCAGCGCGCCTTCACGCACGAAGATTTTGCCGTTGAAGACAGCGCGCGATTTGCCGTCGAGAATTCCTTTGTAAAGCTGATGACTGGTGCAATGCGGCTTCTGATGGTCGATCGAGGTATGGTTGTCTACGTGCTGACGACCCGTGACGACATACAAGCCATCAATGGTTGTCTCGATGTGTTCATCGCTCAACTCGACGATCAGATTGTGTCGCACAATCTCGCCGCCAAGCGATATCGCATAAGACGAATAATTGCTATCACGCTCCTGAAATACTCGGGTGGTGCCGATGTGGAATGCGCGTTCGCTCTCTTCCTGCAAGCGATAGTGTGTGATGACGGATCCTTTCGCAGCGAAGACTTCAGTTACAGCATTAGTGAAGTAAACTTCTTCGCCGGGCGAGGCATAGCTTTCGGTGACAGTAGCGATTGCGCCCTCTCCCGCAACTATCAGAACTCGCGGATGCGAAGCCAACGGCTCGGCCGCCGTCGCAATGAAAAGAAGGTGAATTGGCGTTTCTACGATTTTGCCGTCAGGAATATAGACGAATGCGCCGTCACCAATATGCGCAGTATTGAGCGCAGTGAAAGCATCACTGTGGAAATCAGCGTAGGCCGCGAGATGATTGCTGAAGACCTTAACATGATCTGTCAGCGCCGCGGTAAAATTGCTGACCTTTATTCCTTCCGGCAGGTTGCTTAAGTTTGACAGTTCATCTGAGAACAGCCCATTGATAAATACCAGTTGGCTGCGGCGCGATTCTTCAAACGTGAAAGGCATCATCAGGTCAGCCGTCAATTCCTTTGGATCGAGTTCGAGAATTTGACGGTATGGGGCCTTCAAAATCGGAGTGACATTTGTGTATTTCCACTCCTCGTCGCGCGTCGTCGGAAAATCGAGTTGTTCGAAACGCTCGCCGGCTTTTTCGCGCAGGTTATTCAACCAGGCGGGGTCTTTATCTTCCCGAGTTTTGGCTAACAACTTGTATGCTGAAAAGTACTTTTTATTTTCTATCGCTGCTTGAGGCATAAGTGTCATTGAGGATTACTGATTGCGGATTGCGGATTGCGGATTGCGGATTGACTGCGGAAATCCTCTGTTAAATCCGCAATCCGCAATCCGCAATCAGTAATCACGCGGCTTTGATCCAATCGTATCCTTTCTGTTCCAACTCCTGCGCTAGCTCTTTACCGCCCGATTTAACAATTTGTCCCTGATAGAGCACATGTACAGAATCAGGCTCGATGTAATTGAGCAATCGCTGATAGTGGGTCACGAGAATGATTGCATTGTCTTTATGAGCCAGCTTGCTGATGCCGTTGGCGACAATTCGCATTGCGTCGATATCCAGTCCTGAATCGGTCTCATCGAGCACAGCGAGTCTAGGCTCCAGCACGGCCATTTGCAGAATCTCGTTACGTTTCTTCTCGCCGCCGGAGAAGCCTTCATTGACCCCTCGATTGATAAAGCTCGTATCCATCTCGACGATCTTCATCTTTTCACGAATCAGGTCATCGAATTCGAGCGGATCGAGTTCGTCACGGCCATCGTGCTTGGCCTTTTCGTTGTAGGCCATTCGCAGGAAGTTAGCGTTGCTGACGCCAGGAATTTCAATCGGGTATTGAAATGCGAGGAATACTCCTTCCCTCGCTCGTTCATCAGGATCGATCTCAAGCAGGTTTTTGCCCTGATAGATCACTTCGCCTTGCGTGACTTCGTAATCCGGGTGACCTGCGAGCACCTTCGCCAAAGTGCTCTTGCCCGATCCGTTCGGGCCCATAATCGCGTGTATCTCACCCGCATTTACCGTCAGGTTGAGACCCTTCAAAATCTCTTTGCCCTTTACAGTAGCGCGTAGGTTGCGAATCTTCAGCACTATCCTTACTCCTTAGGAAATCAGTTTTCAGTTTTCAGTTGTAACTGCTCAGACGGGGGTGCAGTACGGGGAGCGTCAGCGACCTGCACCTCGACAAGAGGTCGTTTTATCAAGGCTCAGGTCGCTGACGCTCCCCGTACTGCACCCCCGCCTGAGCAGTTACAACTGAAAACTGAAAACTATTCTCAATCTGAAACTTCAACAATAACTTCTATCTCTACCGGGATGCCTAACGGCAGGGAACCCATTCCGACTGCCGAACGCGCGTGACGGCCATTCTCTCCGAATACTTCGACGAACAGATCGGAACATCCGTTGATCACGTAAGGTTGATCTGAAAAATCGGGTGTCGCATTGACCATTCCCAGTACTTTGACCACTCGTTTTACACGCCGCAATGTCCCCAACTCCTGTTTCATCACGGCCAGCAGTATCAATCCCGTTTCGCGCGCGAACTGATATGCTTGTTCTTTTGTGAATTCAGCTCCGACCTTGCCGGAGACGTGAACACCTTTACCGGCCAGAAACAATAAATTTCCGGTGCGAACGGCGTGGACGTAATTGCCCCCGGGTTGCGGCACTGGCGGCAGAGAAGATTCAATCTCAGTTAGTCTATCTGACATAGGTATACTGATTGCGGATTGCGGATTGCGGATTAAAGAGCAGATCACCTATTCACAAATCCGCAATCCGCAATCCGCAATCAAGTTAGCCAACGCTTCCTTCAAGCTTCATACCGAGCAACCGCGTTGCCTCAACCGCAAACTCCATGGGCAATTCGCGGAAGACCTCTTTGCAGAAGCCGTTGATGATCATCGAAACTGCGTCTTCGGTTGAAATACCGCGCTGGTTGAAATAGAAGATCTGCTCTTCGCTTATCTTCGAGGTCGAAGCTTCGTGTTCGACTTTCGACGCGTTATTGCCGACTTCAATGTAAGGGAATGTGTTCGCCCCGCATTTCGAGCCGATCAGCAGAGAATCGCATTGAGAGTAATTACGCGCATTCTCGGCTTTCGCCAGAATCTTCACCAATCCCCGATAGCTATTGTTCGATTGGCCAGCCGCAATTCCTTTTGAGATGATTCGGCTCCTGGTGTTCTTGCCGATGTGAATCATCTTTGTGCCGGTGTCGGCTTGCTGGTGATGGTTGGTCAGTGCGACCGAATAGAACTCGCCGATTGAGTTGTCGCCCTGGAGGATGCAGCTCGGATACTTCCACGTAATCGCCGAGCCTGTTTCAACCTGCGTCCATGAAATCTTGGAGTTCACCCCGGCGCACTTGCCGCGCTTGGTGACGAAGTTGTAGATGCCGCCCTTGCCATCTTCATCACCTGCATACCAGTTCTGCACGGTTGAGTATTTGATTTCGGCATCGTCGAGCGCGACGAGTTCAACAACAGCGGCATGCAATTGGTTCTTATCAAACTTCGGAGCTGTACAGCCTTCGAGATATGAGACGTGGCTGTTTTCTTCCGCAATGATCAGAGTTCTTTCAAACTGCCCCGACTCTGAATTGTTGATACGGAAGTAAGACGACAGCTCCATTGGGCAACGCACGCCCTTCGGAATGTAACAGAACGAACCGTCGGAGAAGACAGCTGAATTGAGCGCCGCGAAGTAGTTGTCAGTGTAGGGCACAACCGAGCCCAGGTATTTCTTGACCAACTCCGGATGCTCCTGGACTGCCTCCGAAAACGAGCAGAAAACCACTCCCGCTTTCGCCAGCTTCTCCTTGAACGTTGTTGCGACCGAGACGCTGTCGAAGATCGCGTCCACGGCCACATTTGCCAACATCTTTTGCTCGTGCAGCGGAATGCCAAGCTTCTCGAAGGCATCAAGCAGTTGGGGGTCAACCTCATCGAGGCTCTGCTTCTTCTCTTTCGGCTTGGGCGCGGAGTAGTAGATGATGTCCTGGTAATCGATCTTCTGATACTTGACGTTGGCCCACTCCGGCTCCTCCATCGTCAGCCACTGACGATAGGCCTTCAGCCGCCATTCCAGCATCCACTGAGGCTCTCTCTTCTTCTCGGAGATCGTCCGAACGATCTCCTCGTTCAGACCACGCGGAATGGTCTCCGATTCGATCTCGGTGACGAAACCGTATTTGTATTCACGATTAGCAAGTGCTTCAATCGCGCTCATCTATGTTTTTCTCCTCTTTCGCAACGGGTTAAGTTGTAAAGATGACAAAATAGTCAGGTTTGGTTTCAAAAAATATATCGAAAAATTCTTAACTCTGGACAGCTGCCCCCGCTGGCGCAGGAGGTTTGCTGCTGTTCCTGCTGGTGATCTGCACGAACCTGACATCGATCGTGCCGTTCAATAGCGAAGAGATCGGGACTTTGTCGAAGACGCTGTGAACAAAGTCTGTAATGCTTGCCCACACCGGTTTAAGGCCGCATCCGTCGTGATGCACGCAGGTGTCATGGTTGCCCGTAAACTGCGAGCATATCTCCTCTTCCGATGGAATGCCGCCGAGCACGCGCATCACCTCGCCCAGAGAAATCTCGTGACAAGACCGCGTCAGCCTGTAACCGCCCTTCGGACCACGCACACTTTCAACTATGCCGCTATGGCTCAGCGTCCAGAGCAGTTTCTCGACGTAAGCAACCGACAGCCCTTCGCGCTCAGCTATATCACGCACAAGCAGGGTGCTGCCCGGAGTCCCCTGGGTCTCTTCGCGCGCCAGCTGCAGAACGCAGCGCAACCCATATTCTTCTTGAGCCGTGATCTTCACAACGAGTAAAAGTGTTTATGGTCACTTCCCCCTACAAGAAGGAAATATTAGCACGTAGGGTTAAACCTGACAAGTTTGTCAGGTAAATGTCATAGATAAGTAAGACAGTGGGAGAACGCGAAACACGCGGAATGATGCGAAACACGCGAAAATTTCCGACAATTTCGCGTGTTTCGCATCATTCCGCGTGTTTCGCGTTCTCTTCTGTAGCTGGTGTCTCGCGGAATTGAAACGGATCCTGGCAGCAGTCGCACGGCCCGGGCTTATGGGAGGAAATCTGGCAGACGTCGCAGAAGTAATAGAGGTCATGAAGCTTACCATTGTTCCAGGATTGGAAGCGGATGACTTCAATGAACTGGCCTTGAGGGAATATTCTCCCGGTTACTTGCAAATCGCGTTGGCGATAGCGCTCGTCCATCCAGACGGCCGCGGCGATATCAACAGGAAGGAAAGGGTAGAACTTATCGTCGTTCGTCTTCAGCGTGTAAACGTGTCCGCGAATGTCGCAATCAGCAATGACCTGATAGAGTTTTTGCAGCTCTTCGGTCATACAGACAACGCGACCGCGCAGGGATATCGTCTGAGCCTCAGCCGACGATTTGGTTTTGTCTTGAGCTGAAACTTGAAGTGATAGTGCTCCGGCTGAAAGCAGCGAGGAAGCAATAAATTGTCTCCGATTCGGTTTCATGCGATTTCCCCCTTTTCAGAGACCTTCAATTTAGCCAATAATATCGGCGAATTCAAATGGCAGAAGATACGAAACATACGAAATTTACGGAACATACGAAATTATTTTGAATTTTTCATATATTTCGTATTCATTCTCTTTAACTTATAATCGCCCCGCCTACCATAAAGAGGTAAGCTCAAGCAACCAGTCAACCAGCGAAGCTGAATGCAAAATAAACATTTCCATTTGATCGGTGTCTGCGGCACGGCGATGGGGTCGTTGGCCGGAATGCTCAAAGCGCAAGGCTATCATGTGAGCGGCTCCGACAAGGCCTTCTATCCGCCGATGAGTGATGAGCTCAAGCGGCTTGGTATTGAAACTTTCGACGGATTTGACTCCGCGCATCTACAGCCCGGCCCAGATATGGTTGTGATCGGCAATGCGACTTCGCGTGGAAACGTAGAGATCGAATATGCGCTGAATAAGAATCTGCGTTGTGCTTCTATGCCCGAAGTGATCCGGGAATATTTCATCCGCGGTAAGCACTCAACCGTCATTGCCGGCACGCACGGCAAGACGACGACGACTTCACTGATGGCATGGGTAATGGAGGTTGGCGGTCTGGATCCCTCATTTTTGATTGGAGGGGTTGCGGAGAATTTCGGCGCGAGTTTCAAAGTCACGGGTTCAGAACATTTTGTCATCGAAGGCGACGAGTACGACACGGCATATTTCGATAAAGGGCCGAAGTTCTTGCACTACTTGCCCGAACTGGTCATTCTCAACAATGTTGAATACGACCACGCGGACATTTATCCGAGCCTCGAGTCTGTCAAGAAGGCCTTTCGCCTGCTTGTTAATTTGATCCCGTCGAATGGGCGACTGATTGCAGGCTGGGATTCGCCGGTGGTGCGCGAGATCGTTGAAAAACCGATCGCGCCGCAGGGAGTGTGGTGTCCGATAGAGAGTGTTGGAATCGAGCAGGTCGGCGCAAAATGGACTGCGCGGGAGATCGATTTCCTGCAAGAGGAGACACGCTTTAAGGTTTTATGCGAGGGAAAGGAGTGGGGCAATTTCAGCACGCCGCTACCCGGAATGTACAACGTTCGCAATTGTCTGGCGGCTGTTGCAGCTGCCGCGGTGTTGGGGATTGAACGCGAAGCCGTCAAAGAGGCTCTCGCCACATTCAAGAGCGTCAAACGTCGAATGCAGGTGGCCGGTGTAGCAAATGGGATAACAGTGATTGATGATTTCGCTCATCACCCGACGGCTATTCGCGAGACGTTGCGCGCCGCAAGGCAAAGATATCCCGAACGCCGGGTCATTGCGGTTTTCGAGCCGCGGTCCTGGACGACGCGCAAGAGAGTGTTTCAGAAAGATTACCCGGTGGCATTCTCTACAGCCGATTATGTCATCATTGCTCCGCTCTTTGAGTCGTTTCGATTGGCGGCTGACGATCAGCTGTCCATCGATGAGGTGCTCGCGGATTTGAGAGCGCAGGGTAAGACGGCATTTTCGATTGAAGGTGCAGATGCCATTGTCGCTCACCTCGCGCCGGAATTGCTCCCGGATGATGTGGTCGTAATTATGTCGAATGGCAGTTTCGGTGGGATTCATCAGAAACTGTTGGACGCGCTTGCGGGCAACAGTGCATAGGAGGCCCCATGAAGACCAGACGAAATAAACTTTCAGTTCTGATAGTTTTCATTCTCATTGTTGTGACCAACTGGCTGACCCCGGTCAAGAGCTCGACGCAAATGAGATCTCCATTCAAGAAATTAATTGATTTGCGCGAGCGTCTGTCTTCAAGGGGTGTTAAGAAATATCGCCTGCCTTTTACTAAACCGGGTCAACTCTGCTCGCTGACAGTCTCACTGCCTTTTCCTGCAGCGCTCGGCGCAGACGATACTTTGTTAGTTACTCTGCGTGAGGGGCAGAAGACCATAGCGAGCAAACCGCTGCACAACGGCGATCCTGACCTCTACACGCTCTTTCACTTGAAAAGCAGTCCAGGCGAGTTAGAGATTGCCTCATCTGCTACGATTCCTATTGAACACACGATCACTGTACTCGAATGGCCTTCATCGACAAGTTCAAATGGCCTCACTGAGTCCGAACCTAATGATTCCTGGAAAGAGGCCAATGAGTTAAGGCTCGGCCAGACAGTCTGGGCTTCCGCCGATGACAAACCCTACATCTTGCCCTTAAGTGAATCGAAGGCTCTACGCGGGGCAGTGCCATATCAACAGCCGGCAGATTTAACACCCGATCGTTTGCCCGAAGGCGGCATCGACTACTTCAAATTCAACTATGACGGCGATCAGCCAAAACTGGTTCATTTCGAGCTCGATCTGCTCGAACGGGATAACATCCCGGTCGATGTTTCGATCTTCACTGTTGAGAACGGCGAGGTGAAAGCATATGAACGCGGAGTCGACCCGGTCACGCCGTCGCACGAAGTTCAGGCATTGCCGGGTAATAAGTTCACCGTTCGCGTGATCACGAGAGGAACGTACTATGTGCGGGTTGAAGCGAACCACGTTGCTTATCAGCTGCGCACTGCAGTTTACGATTTGCCGCCTTATGACGATCCGGGCAAAGCGGTTCGCGCCGGGATGGATTACATCATCAGCGCTGGTGACAGCTGGCACGCTAACACGCCGAGACACGGTGGCATTGTCAATAGAGTTTCGAGCAACCATTTTGAGACGCAGCTCTGCATCGCATGCCACGCCACACATTTTTCGACACGCGCTGAGTTGGTTGCAAAGCAGAATGGCTATCCGGTAGTGAAGCGATCTTCACTGCAATTTCTGATTGAACGTCTGGCAAACAACCCACTTCCGTTTTACGGCCACAGGGATGCCTACTGGACACGCGTCATCAGCTCATCAGCCAATGTCATGAGCCGGCTGGCCTCACTTGTAGATCAATACGATCGGGAGTTCACGGGCGAAAAGCGAATTTCACTGCTCAAAGGCGTCGGCGGTTATCTGAAGATCTATTACAAGGGCCGCACAGAGCTGCCGAACGATGAAAGCAATGGCAATACGCCGCTTGTCAGCACCTATGAAGTCGCCTGGTACAGCTGGAAAGTCTTCGAGCAGTTGTTCAATGCCACCGGGGAGAGAGAAGACCGCGAATACCGCGATCTGGTTCGCAAGCTGATCGAACAAGACAAAATCAAAAACAATGTCGATCTGTGTTACCAGACTATTGCATTGATCTCGATAGATCGCGGGGCATATACGGAAAAGATCAAACGGAACGCCGAGCGAATTCTGTCTCTGCAACGTTCTGATGGCCAGTGGTCGATGCTCTTCGAACCGGACAGTCCCTCGGTCGAGTTTCAGACTTATCAATGCCTCTACACGCTGGCGCTGGCAGGCTACGGGAGCGAACATCCGCAGGTTGCGAAGTCGCTCAAGTTTCTGTTCGCTCGACAGCAGGTATGGGGTGGGTGGTTCGATCCGAAACAGTCGTATGAAAATTTCGGAACGCCTTTCCGCGAGACTCAGTTTGCGGTGATGGCCTTGTCGGAGTTTTATAAAAAAGGGGCAGGCAAGGGCTGGCAGATAGACTCTGAGTATCTGCTGATGCGATTGGCCGAGAGTGATCCATTGCTGCGTTTGCAACAGATTGATCATGTCTGGGAGCAGCCGGTGCAGGGGTTAATCAGTGACCTGAATGGTTGCCTGATGAGCGAAGAGCCGATGATCAGGGCAGCTGCCGCCGCTGCGATTGGTCGCACGGGTGTGAGAGAGGCTCTCGGTCCTCTTCTACAATTGTTGGGTGATCGCAGCAAGATGGTCCAGATCGCCGCCGCGCAGGCTTTACGTCGAATAGTCTCGAAACATCAAATTGGTTACGATGAGATCATCGCCGCGCTCGATCAACCGAATGAGCGAGCACGTTGGGGCGCGACGCGGATCTTCGCCCAACATTTCGCCTACCTCACCGGCAAAACCGAAATTGCCGATAAACTGCTCTCAATGCTTTCTGATCGGTCGGTTACCATACGGATGCAGGCTGCAAAGTCGCTCGTGCCATGGTTCAACTGGACGAAGGATGAGGCCTTACAAGACCGGATCGTCGATACATTCATAGCTCGCATGGCTGTGCCGGAGCATCCCTGGCTGCGGCGCAACCTCCTCGAAGGTTTCTATTGCATGGCCGACGAAAACGTCCGTTATCTCTACAATAACTGGATCGGACATCTGGCGCAGAAGGAAGACCGCGACAAAGCGGTCGCTGGACATCGTGAAGCCAGCCGTCGGATGGCCGAACGCATCGCTCGCGCGCTCGAAACTGGCAATGATCTTCAACGCGAAGGTCTGCTGCGGGGTTTGACCGGATTTCATCTGCGCAGCGGCGGTTACACAAATGCGGGCCGTTACACGCGCATCGGTAACGATATCGAAACCGTCAAATTCTACACAGAGGGCGCAACAGCGATGGAAAACGCGCTCACGCCGCTGATCAATTCACCCGAGTCAATCAGACGGCAACAGGCGGTTCTCGCGGCCTACACGCTGCGCGACAATACCCTGAATAATCTGCCACTGCTTGTTATGCAGCGCCTCAGCGATCCCGATGCGGCAGTGCGCGGCGTTGCCAATGAGTTTTACAGGTCACTGCCGCTGAAAGTCGTCGAGCAGAACAGACGCGAAGCGGTGAAGGTACTCAAAGAACTATTGGTCAGTCGTCACCCCGAGGCGCAAATCGCCGCGCTGGATCGCATCAAGACGCTCGGCCCTGATTTCGCCCGCACCGAGAAGTTCGATGAAGAGGTGAGAAGCTTTGTTCTGCGCGCCGGCAGCGGGGCTGATAAAAAGACGGCCGCAGCCGCGCTGCTTGCGCTCGCCGACTTCCCGCAGCTTATAAATGACGCGGAAGTGCGGCAACGAGTTATCGCGGCGCTCCAATCGTCAGAGGACGATCTCGCTCGCGCAGCCTCGCAGCTGATCCTGGTCTCGCCGCAGCTCCGCGAGCTGCCTGCGATTGCTGCCGTGCTTGACGACCTGTTAAAGACTCAATCAGTGGCGAAGCGGAGGATGATTCTCGATCTCATTACTGCTGACACTCCGGTAGAAAACGATCTTCGGATCATTAGCCTCGTGGCCGAATCGCTCGAGGACCCTGATGAAAAGGTTCGATTTGCTGCGCTCAATGGTGTGCGCCGCGTAAAAGGCCTGCAGGCAAACGCCGCGATTCGCGCCGGCCTGGCCAAATTGACGAAAGATCCGAACCGGCGGTTACAGGGGCTGGCGATCGCGATCTATCAGGGGCAGGACGGCGGAGTCGCGCTAGATCTGCGGGCGGAAGAGATTCTGGATTACAACTTCTTCGCCCAGCGCGTCCTGCCGCTGCTTACGCGCAAAGGGGCGGACGGTAATGCCTGCGTCAATTGCCATACCACACACGCGATCTTCAAACTGATCGAACCCGACAAAGCAGGGCGCTTTTCCGATGAGCAATTACGCGAAAATTATCGTTCGGCATTGAAGGTGGTCGATCTGGCGAACCCGGAGAACAGCCTTATCTTGCGCAAGCCGACGAGCGATTCGAGCGTGGAAGGATTGGCGGGAGCGAAGATAACGGCGCATGGAGGCGGGGTGAGATGGCAGGTGACGAATGATCCGGCGTATCAAACGGTGTTGGAATGGATCAATGGGGCGAAGGTGAAGGCGGCAACAAATGACTGAACGAAACCCAGACTCTGCGCCAGGCGACTGGTATGTCGACACGCGCTGCTAGGAGGAAAAATGAATAGATTGACGGTGATTGCCTTGATCTTGCTTTCGATCTGCCAAATAACCTTTGCTCAAACCTCACAGGCAAAACCGCAGGACCAGACTTACGTTGTCGAATACTACTATAAAGCTCGCTGGGGCTATGCCGATGAGTTCATCCAGCTCTTCAAAAAGAACCATCTCCCCGTGCTCAAGAAACAGATAGAGACGGGGCGCATCTTGAGCGTCAAGATTGAAAAGCCTCGTTACCACGCTACGGAAGATGGCCGGTGGGATTTCCGGGTCACGATCGTCTTCAAGAACGCTGCTGCTTTTCACGAGCCGATCGGTGAAGAGGCGATCATCAAACAGCTCTATCCTGAACAAGAGAAGTTCAAGCGTGAAGAGCAGCGACGGTTCGAGATCCTGCTGGCCCATTGGGATGTGCCCATCCTCGGCGTGCCTGAAAATTGAGAGGATGAAGAGAGAAAACGGAACAAACGGAAATAACGGAACAAACGGAAAAATCCTAGAGAATTTCCGTTTGTTCCGTTATTTCCGTTATTTCCGTTTTCTCTCTTTAGCTTCAATGGATCGCGAATGACAATGGAACAAGGGACGCGTACACCTAACGAACGACTGGCAGAGATCATCGCTGATGCTCTGGTCAGCGCCGGCCTGGTTTCATCTTCCCGACTTGAAGACCTGAAAGGCAAACTCGCAGCCGGAACCGCAAAACCGGAGGATTGGCGTCTTTGGGTTGAAAGTGTCCCCCGAGATTCGCAAAGTGAGGCGCAAATAAGGGAGTGAGTCGGGAATGAGTTCTTCATCACGTAGACGCATCGAGAAGATCACGCTGCATCGCTTCCGCGGTGCGACCACATCGACCGAGCTCACATTCGACCCGCAAAAGGCAATAGTCTTCATCTTCGGCGAAAACGGTTCGGGCAAATCTTCTATCGCTGACGCAATAGATTTCGTCTGCAATCGCTCTGCCGGATCGCTTGCCGACCGCAGCTCGACCAGACCCAAAGAGCATCTGCCTGCCATCGGTCATACGGCCAAAGAGATCAAAGTTGAACTCGTCTGCGGAGGTCGGTCGTGGACCGGTAAATATGCCGGCGCGAAGATTCAAGTCAATGATGAAGCTGCTCTTCCCGTCGCGCATGTGCTGCGCCGCGGCCGTCTGTTGAGTTTGATCGATGCCACACCGTCTGAACGCTACAAGCAGTTGCAGAAATTCATTGAAGTTGATGGTGTCGAGCAGAGTGAGCAGGGTCTGCGCGATGCCGTGCGTGTCGCCGCGCGCACGCTCGATGATAGATTACGCGCGAAGGTCGAAGCAGAATCGGGGCTGGATCAGTTCTGGACGGAAGAAGGGAATCCGGGGGCGCCGCAGCAGAACGCTATGAACTGGGCCGCGCAGCAGGTGGCCGCCGATGTTGACGAGACGCGCGCGAGGCTCGAACGATTGCAGAATTTGATCGGTCGGATCGATGTGGCCGCGCAAGCCCTCAATAGTTTTCACCGTGCTGAGGCTGATGCCGCGCAGAAAAGCGGGGAGGTTGCAGAAATGCAACGCGACGCAGACGCGGCTGCCGGAATCGGCGTAGCCGATGCGTTGCAATTGATCGAGCTGTTGCGCGATGCGCGCGGCTACTTCGAGGCACTGCCCGATCGAGAATCCTGTCCGGTGTGCGAGCAGCCGATTGTCGCGGAAGGTTTGCGACAGAGGATCGATGAGCGTTTGAATGCAATGACAACGCTGGGAGAAGTGCGCGACAGACTCGAGGCTGCGAATAAATCTCATCAGAATGCTTTGGTCATCGTCGAACGCGATGGCGGCCGGATGCTCGCAGCCGGGCGGTCCCTGGCGGAGGCGATAAAGAAAGCAAATGTGTCGCCACTCGCTGCTTTGCCCTCAGACGAAGCCAGTATGCCAATGCTGATCGAGGAGGCATCAGCGAACCGCGAAAACATCGTCTTCCAACGCGATGAAGCGCAGAAGGCTATCAATCAATACAATTCGATCAATCAGTTTTATCGCCGAGTAATCGAATGCGAAGAGGATCTGCGCGAGGCCGAAGCGTTGCAGCAGGGGCTGGAGCGCGCTCTCACCATTGTGCAGAGCGAGCGGATAGCTTTTACGCAGCGCGTGCTGGCCGAGGTTTGCGACGAAACGAATCGGCTCTACGCGCGGATCCATCCCTATGAACCGTTGGGGCTTGATCGGCTTATGCTCGACGAAAACCGTAAAGGTTCATTGCTGCAGATTTGCAGCTTCGAGGGGGTTAGCGATGTCGCGCCGCAAGCCTACTTCAGCGATTCACATCTTGATACGCTGGGGTTCTGTTTGTGGCTGGCGATTGCCAAACTCTCCAGCGGGGGCGAGGCAATCGTCGTGCTGGATGACGTCTTCACCTCCATGGACGGTGCGCACTTCAATCGCATGCTCGATCTGCTGATGGACGAATGCGAGAACTTCAATCAAGTGATCGTCATGACGCACGACCGCCAGCTGCTAGACCGTTACGCAAGCCGGCAGATTCCGGAAGACAAAAGCTGTCTTGTCGAGTTGCAGAGCTGGACGCGCGATGACGGCATTAGCTTGGTTGAATTTTTAGCGTAGCTCCATGCTGAAGAAGGAAAACGGAACAAACGGAAATTCTCTAGGATTTTTCCGTTTGTTCCGTTATTTCCGTTTGTTCCGTTTTCCTTCTTCCATTCATTAATTGCTCTCCACCAGTTGCGGATGTGGACCTGCTCATCGTCCCTTGAGAATTGAGAACCGCACATATCCCCACATTTCAGGCCGGTGCATATCGATTACTCCTTGCGGGGACCAGACCCAGTTGTCCTCTTTGGTGTTGGCGATCTTGCGGTATTTCCCGTCCACGATTTCGTGCTGCCATTCGACGCGCGAGAAATTTATGCGCCATCGATCCCCATCGGCGGGCGGCGCAGGTCTATGCGCGTACTTGGCCAGCGCCCTCCACGGAATCGCCATCTCGACTGACCAGCCTTGATCTTGATCGGTCGGATTGTTGAGCGTGCCCGTCACTTTGACTGCCGTCTTCAAACCGGCAATATCCCAGCTATTTTGCGCCTTTCCCCCATCTCTGTAGGGCCTGGGTAAAAACAGATCCCACACAGTATTGAGAGCATTGATCTCAAGTTCATAGTATTCGTTCCTGTCGCCATCGGGATCGATAAAAACCTCGAAGTCATTGTCGTTAAAGATCACGGAGTCGCGTTTTTTCAACGTTCTCCAGACGTGGGGTTCTTCCATCTCGGCTCCGATGTAAAAATGCCGATCGTCCCACAACATTTTGACTCGGGTCGTGAAGTGGGGGCGGGGCTTGGCATCACCTTCAATGTCAATAAAGGAATCCGTCGCAGGTGCGCTGCTCCACGAAGATTCATCCAGCTTGCCGTCGATGTTTATCTTCCCGCTCGTTCGATAACAGACGTATTCTTTCGGCGCTTCTGAGCCGGCCATCGCCGAAACCAGTGTTGCAACTGATAACAAAAGCAGGATCAGAAGTAGTGTTCGCATCGTAGTGAGCCTCAACTCGCGCACGTGTTCCTTCCAGAGGTCAACCCGTGTTTCTATTTGCCCTGATCTGACTTTTGCCGATAGCGAGCAATCCGTTGCTGAATTTCATCCAGGATTTCACGCACCGCCTCGAGATCGGTCGCGTTGAGATGCGGCGATAGTTCGGCGAATAATGGATCAAGCGCGGGTTGGTAAAGCTGCATCAGCGTAGCAATATCGTTTTCGTAAATGCCTACGCGCGCGAAGCTGCCCTGGCGATAGAGCGAAAGGAGAGCATACATTTTGAGCAGCAACAGCCCTTCGACCGTGGCGCACGGGATGGCTTGCTCAATGAAGTTTTGGGTCGTGACATACTCGCGCTGCACTTTGTCAAACAGAGGGTTGCGCGTCAGGAGCAGAACAATTTGTAATTCATCGAATATGAACGCGTTTGGTGTTTACTCCTTCCATAGCGACAGTATAAGCAGTGAGAATAGCTCTGGCAATTCTGGTATTCGAACGTTGGCCTCGGGACTTTGGCCCAGATACTCCCTCATCGAAGAATGCCGAAAGGCATCCTCTTCGAGGGGTGCGCAGAGCTGGCACATCGGAACTTACTTCTTTAATTTTTGCCTTTTGCCTTTTGATTTCTTCCTTATCTACTTTCACCGTCTCAAATTATTTTATTGCACTTATTGAGTTTATTCAGGTACATTTTGCTTGTCCTGGATGCCTTGAGCGGATAAAGGCTTCCTATCCATACAGCTCGATCAGCGATCTAACTCAGGGATCTCAGTTCTATAACGTGCTCCGAAATCCTTAACGCGAGGTGATCGCACTATTTACTTCTCAGCTATGAAAAACATCATCTTTGTTCATGGAACAGGAGTTCGTGAGAAAAGCTACACCGAATCTCTCTTGACAATTTCAGCCCGGCTTGATCGTGAAGATATTTCCGTTGTCGGTTGCCGCTGGTACGAAGACGGCGGGGTCGAGTTGAACAAGGGAGGGATCTCGATTCCCGATTTTGACTCGACCCGTTCAGTGAGCGAGGTCAGTGAGGACGATCGAGCCGTTTCCACGTGGGCTGTTTTATACGAAGACCCTCTCTGTGAGTTGCGGCTGCTTGGTTTGACACAGCAGCAATCGGGGAATGCCGCCCCCAACCAGGTCATGGGGTCTCAACAGCTTGATGCCTGGCTTCGCGGCTTGAGTATCGAGGGCGATTTGGCGGAACAGTTGGAGAAATGCAGTTTGACCGCCGTGTGGGCAGAGGCTGTCCGAAAGGTGACGACCTCCGATGAATTTCGTCTTGCGTTTCAACGTCCGATGACAGTAACGGCCCGGATTCGGCGCACTTTGGCAGAGGCCGTTGTCGCGCAGGCTCTGGCGCTGCATCGGGCTTTGTATCAAGAGACCGCCGACTGGATCGACGGCGCCAATCGCGATCATCTGGTTGATCTACTGGTCGGCGACCAGGATCGTGATGTCAAAGGATGGGCGCTGAAAAATCTGCTCGCCCGGCCCTTCACCCGATATGCACAGCGGCAGCGCGGAAAAATTTCTGAAGACGCTTTCGGCGCTATCGGAGACATTCTCTTCTATCAGGCGCGCGGAGAGGCGATCAGATCATTCATCAAGAATAAGATCGAGTTGTTCGAATCTGACGTGGTGCTGCTGGCGCATAGTTTGGGGGGCATCGCCTGTGTTGATCTGTTGATCCTTCATGCGTTGCCGCAGGTCGAACTGCTCATCACGGTAGGTTCGCAGGCGCCGGTATTGTATGAAATGAACGCGCTCGTCAGCAAACCGTTTGAGGTGAATAAAGAGACTCCATTGCCGGAGCATTTCCCAAGACGCTGGCTGAATATTTACGATCCACGCGATTTTCTCAGCTACGTTGCGCGCGGCGTCTTTCATGGCCCCAGCATCACGGACGAGCGCGTCGATAATGGACAGCCCTTTCCGCAGGCGCACACATCATACTGGAAAAATGACAAGGTGTGGGAGACGATCTACAAGGAGCTGGCATGAGCGAATTTCAAGCAGATCCAAAACACACCCTCGCCATCGTCGTCGGTGTGGAAAAGTATGCGGTCGGCGCCGAATGGGATCTGAATGGCCCGGCAAACGATGCGGTCCGCTTCATCCGCTGGTTGCGAGGACAACAGGTTCCCGCAGATCAGATTTTCACGTTCGTCTCACCGCACAATTCGAATCGATCTCTTCTTCAAGGACTGGATGTCAACGTAGAACCCGCTGAACACGGACGGATCACCGATGCGATCACCAACCGGCTGGCCAATGTATCTGGCAATCTGCTCTGTTTTTTCTGGGGCGGTCACGGGGTGATTGACGCGCTCGGCAATCGCAGGCTTTATTGTGCTGATGCGACCGGCGCAAATCCGCGTCATATCAGTCTCAATAGCCTGCTCGCATGCTGGCGGACAAACGTCATCGGCCGTTTCCCACACCAGATCGGATTTGTGGACGCGTGCGCAAATTATCTAGAATTTTTCAGGACTATCGCCTCAATGCCCGAAGACGCGCTGCCAATGGGGACGCCCGACACAGGCGTCGAACAGTTCTTTTTACTTGCCGCATCCGCGGGAGAAGTTGCTAAGAACCTGGCCTTGGAAAAAGCGGGCGCCTTTTCGCTGGCGTTGTTCGATCAGTTGGAAAAGCCGGGGCGAACGTTTCCTCCACCCATGCAGGAAATAAATCAGAGTATGATTGACCATTTCGCGTCGCTGCGTGATGAGGGCAAGGCGGGACAGACGCCTTCACATTTCTGGTATCGGGAATGGAAGGGAGGCGAGGGCACGATGGCTTCGTACAGACGGTCAGCGTCTGCCCGTGCGATGGCTGCCATAATATTATCAAACGAAGAACGCGACGAACTGGTCGCGGCCTTACTTGAATTCGACGTGATGGCTATACGGGCAGAGCGCGAAAACCTGATTGCCGATCTGCGCCGCGAGATCAGGCATAGTATTCCATATAGCGACAAAGATCGATTTCACGTTGATAATCTGGTCAAAACTGCGATGAGATATCCCGGTGGTTTGCAGGAGTTGATCCATACGGTCAAGCGATTTAAGGGCGCGGATGAGATTGCGTGGAAAAATCTGGAAACACTACTGGTAAAATTGGAGATCGCGACTCATTGAAGTGCAAGCATATGGAGCCAATAACAAGCCATGTCAACAGAGCTCACTGATCGCGACAAACTCGTGAAGGCCCTCCTTGAATGCGATTGCATGAAGACAGCGCAAGCACGAAGCACGATTGTCCAGGACCTACCCGCTGAAATTCAACAAAAGATTGCTGGCGGCGGAAAGGCCATAATGGACATACATGAAATCGTGAGCATTTGCTCGGAATTCCCTGAGGGTTTAGAGAAGCTGTTGCAGCGTGTCAGACATTACGAGGGAGATTCCTTTGCCTGGAGGCAGGTGGAAGAGGCGGCCCGGAAACCGGCTGAGTCAGAACCAGCGACCGTACTGCCCTCGTCTGAACCCGCCGCGCCTCCGAAACCCAGCCGCCTCGATTTCGAGCAATTCGAAGAACACCTCCTTCGTCGGGAAGTAGAGGAGATCAAGGTCGCCAACCCATATCTCCTCGGAGATAAATTCGTCGGGCGTGAAAAAGAGCTAAGCGACCTGACGAACTGGCTGGTCGAGGATGAGAACGGAATCCTTTGCATCTGCGATCTTGGAGGGACGGGCAAGAGCGCGCTGGCCTGGCACTGGCTGAACAGTGAGTCGACACGAGATGTGTTGATCGAACGCGGAATCAAACAGTTCTGGTGCTCCTTCTATGCGCGTAATTACGATTCGATTCAGTTTCTGCGCGATCTGGCGACGCAACTCGGCGGCGCGATAATTGACGAGACGGACACCTTCAGTGCACAGAAGAAACTTCAGCAGTTCGTGCTTGATCGTCTGAAGATGGGGAAATGGTTGTTGGTGCTGGATGGCCTGGAGCGAGAGATGGGCGCATTCGCCAACCACGAACACTACCAGGTCGACAGTGAAGAGCAGGACCGGCGCAACGAGAAAAAGGAAATACTGATCGAGGAAAGATACATCCGAGGATATGTCTTTCCTGATTTTATCAGGGAGCTTCTGAAGACGCAGACGAAGGTGCTAATCACGTCCCGTCTATTCCCGGAAAACCTGAAGTCCGGAGACCAGCCTCTTCCCGGGGTGACAAATTATCCGTTTTTGCCGATGTCGTTGGAAGACGCAATCGAAGTTTGGAATCTTTCCGGCGACCCGGATGGTTCGCCATTCCAGCAGGAATTTTTTACGAGTGTCGGCTATCACCCGCAAGTGATCTCGGTCGTTTCTGCGGCCGTGAAGGAGCAATCATTGCGTTTCGGCGAATGGTTTGGCGATTTTGCCGATGAGGATCGGCAGTCTTGTCTGGATTCTGATGCGCCGCTGACAGTGCGGCGGCATCGGTGGCTGGATCTTGCCACGCGCGATCTTATTCAGAACCACCGCGATGCCTGGCTGACGATCTGTTACATTGTGCGACGATCTGAAGCCAGCAACGTGGACACGTTGATGAATACTCTCGTTGACAACTCACCTTCAGACGAAACCAGACACGGAAGGTTCCGATCGAGTGACAAACTGATTGAAGTGTTGAACTATCTTGAAAAACGCAGGCTTATCGGGAC
>JAKEHZ010000149.1 GCA_022614735.1 Acidobacteriota bacterium
ACCAATTCCCCGGGTTTCGCTTCGCTTCACCCGGGGCTAATCTCTCTCGCCTGCTACGCAGGCTAAGAGCAGAGGAGCCTTTTCTTAAACGCTATAGCATCCAGCATCTAGCAGCTTCTTCATCGTTTGCTACTCCAAAGCCTCACGCAGCGCCATCTCACATAGAACAGCCGATATTCCCTTCACCCATACCAGCTTATTCTTCGATGTCTGCCCCGAGATAATTTCGATCTGCGCGCGCGAGACATCAAAGAGCTTCGCCAGCACGCGCACCAGCTCATCATTTGCCTCGCCATCAACCGGGGGTGATGCAAGCCGGACTTTAAGCGCGCCGTCCAACTCCCCGGCGACGCCACTGCGAGATGCGCGCGGTTGCACCCGCACGGCAAAAGTCACTCCATTATCCCGGGAAGTAAACTTGATCACGGAATTAAAATTAGCCGGAGAGGAAAATTGCCTGTACGGCCATGGCTGCGAAAGTGAGAGCGATCCAAAGGATAATAAATGACCAGCCGGCGAACACTCCCCCGAACTCGAAGATTCGCAGCAGCGGCGCCAACCGCTCCATCGCCCAGTAGGACGCGCGCCGCAGTAATCCGAAAATCCAATTGACGAAAACAATCGTCATCAATGCCATCAGGAAAAAGATCACCGCCAGCAGCAATGCGCCGATGAGATAACGCGAGCCCGTGAAAATACGACCCTCACCGAACGTGATCAGACTGACCCCAAAAATCTGTAAAATCTGAAACAGGTTACTGATGACAACGTATACGACGTACCAGGTGATCGCCAATGCGATCAGTATCATGATCATAGAAGGATCGAACCCGAGTGACCTCTTCAACGGATAGTAGAATTGAGAGGTTCGCATCCGATGAATGAATTCGTCAGTTGGGCGGCGCACCGTATGATAGAACCGTCCGAATGGATTGAGCTTGAGCAGGTCCGTTAATAAACGAATAAGCAGAAGCCCCACAACCACGCCGATGGTGAGACTGATGGCAAGTTGTACTATGCCGCGCAGATTTTGAACTGTAGAGATAATCAGTCTTCCAATTTCCACTGTAAGAAGAGTTGTCATATATCCAGATCGCCTGTCAATTTCAAATTAAGCACGCGGGCCGAAGATTGCCGTGCCGACGCGGATAAATGTTGCGCCTTCTTCGATGGCCACCTCGAAATCATTGCTCATTCCCATCGAGAGATCGTTGAAATGCTCACCGACAACCCCGGCACGTTGCGCCTGGTCGCGCAGTTCTCGTAAACGCCGAAAAAATGGCCGCATCTCCTCGGGGTTTTCTATAAAAGGGGGAAGGGCCATTAAGCCTCTGAGTTCCAGATTGATGAGTTTATCGGCTCGTTCGCAGAGCGCCAAAACTTCACCCGGCGTGACGCCCGATTTCGATCCTTCACCGCCAAGGTTGACTTCGATAAGTACCGGCAATCGCTTTCCAAGTTCACCGGCAATGCTGTTGAGGCGTTCCGCAAGTTTAAGCTCATCTACGGAATGAACTGCGTCGAATAGCTCGACAGCGCGTCGGGCTTTATTCGATTGCAGATGACCGATTAGATGCCATTGAGCTTGAAACTGAGAAGTGGCGTCGCTTAACCCGGTAATTTTGGCCGCGGCTTCCTGGACCCGGTTTTCACCCAGCACCCGCAAGCCTGATTCAAGTGCAGCCTTGATGAGAGCAGGTGCGATAGTTTTGGTCACACCGACGAGTGTAACCTCTGTTGCGGAACGACCGGCACGCGCGCAAGCAATCACAATTTGCTGATTGATAAAAGCGAGCCGCTCGCTCAATCCCAACTCAGGGTTGGCGGCGGCTCGTCCGGGGTTCGTCATGTCGAATTTCGTTTCGCCTGCTTTCGCGTGTTTCGCCTTCTCTTTATCTTTTACCAAAAATCAGGGCCTGGAATTATTTTTTCTTGTCGCCCCCCTCGACGTAGCTCTGTCGATGCTGGACAACGATCAGCTTCGGATCGACCTGGTCGCCGAGGTTGACCTTAACCAGTATCTTGCGCCGCTTGCCTTCACGCCGAGAATTATTCGGTGTGTAACCGAGGCTGTACTGATTGCGCACAAGCGCGGAGATCGATTGCATCACTGCTGGAATCTCCCCTGCGAAAGTGACGGGGAAGTACTTGCCGCCGGTTGTGTCCGCGAAAGTCTTGAGAGTGTTCGCCGCTTGCAGCAATGTCATTCGGTCGATTTGAATGCCATTGTACAAGATGCCGCCCCGGCCCGGATCAAGTGTCGATCCTCTATCATACATCTTGAGGAAAAGGTTTCCCGTGCCTATCACGTAAACCGGCACGCCGGAGTTCTCGACGATTTTGCGAGCCTGGTCAAAATTTATCTTGCTGAAGGTGTCCAGGCCTGAAGCGACCAGGAGAATAGCCGTTCGTGCATTGACTTCATAGAGACCCGCATACTCAGACTTCTCACTCTTGTTTTCTTCCAGAACTACACTGTCACCAACGCCTCCGCGCAGGACGAAGTTAAGAGCATCGAAGAGGTTGCTTTCGCTGAAGGCCGGGTTGTTACGAATGAGCAGGTTGATGGCTGACATCAACTTGTTCCGATCATCCGTGAAATCCACGATCGGCGTGGGGCGAATGTCGTAAGCGACGATCGAGATAAAATCCTTCGGCTGGACGAATCGACTGACGAACTCATATGCCGGGCGGAGGATTTCTACGCGACCATACTCAAAATACCCTCCCGCCGGGAGACCGAGTAAATCAACCAGTTTACTGTATTCCAGCAGCAGCACCATCGTGACAGGAGCTTCGGGCGTGGAGAAGTTCTCAATCTCCTGTTTGATGCCATCTTCGTAAATTTCGAAATTTTCTTTCTTTATTCCTTGAATAACTGCACCGGTTTTCTTGTTGAAGACAACGGCTTCGACGTTGACGATATCGGTGCCAATGGTGATGCTCGGAGGGGAAATAGTTTTGTCAACTTTTTTCTCTTCCTGTTTTTCCTGTTCCTTGCGTTGTTCTTCCGGGTCGCCGCTCGCATTTGGATTCTTCTTCTGCTTTTCAGAAGACTTACGCCCGGCTTGTGCAAATGTCTGGTCGTTTAGGAAGAGACTGCTGCCGATCAGAGCAACAGATAACGCAATGGCGAACACGATAGCTACTCTCTGGAAATTTTTCATAGCAATTCCTCGATTCTGGCAGCCGGTGTCTGCGCGATGTCATGAGCAGGCGGGCAACCAAAGTTGTGGTTAATGAGATCAGTTTAGCAAATGACTTGCTTTCTGGAAAGTTGCCTCTCTGATCGGGGCGATTAAAGAAGAAATCAAAAGGCAAAAGGCAAAAGGCAAAAATAAAGAAGCAAATTCCGGCCTTCTGATTTTTGAGTCCATGAGAACCTTCTTCTTTATTTTTGCCTTTTGCCTTTTGCCTTTTGCCTTTTGATTTCTTTCTTTAGGAGCCCGGATTACAAAATTATGAATGAGAAAGTACGAAAAATCGGATATTTTCCGGGATTTTTTGATGAAATGCGAAAGTTTATCTTTGTGATAGCTCAGAACTTAACGGATTTTGAGCTTGTCTTATGGTAAAGTTCGGTTGAAATCGGCGATAGACCTATGCTAGCCTCCCCGCTTGTTGAACCACGAGTCGCCGGGATCGAATCCCGTTTTAATCCCCCATATGACGATCAGTGGTTATCCCTAAATCACACACAGCCCGCTGGAAAACTCGTGCCCTATGCAGTGAGGCTACTCCAGACTCGCTCGCTCGTAGTTTGAGTGGATGTGGGTTAAGGAGCCGATAAAAATGAATGATGATAAACGGTTTTACACGTTTGTGTTTGCCCCGACAGCGAAATCTCCCCTCCGAAAGTTCAACATTCATCACAAAGTACTTTACGCAATATTGGGTTTTGCAGCAGTTGGTATGCTAACCGTGGTCTACGGAGCATACCGGCTTGCGCATCACGCTGTTGTGGTAGCTAAGCTCAACCTTTTAGAGAATGAAAACCGTCTCTTGAAGGAAGAGAACCAGGAAGTGAACAACAAGAAGGAATTACTGCTCAGTCGTCTGGCAGCGCTCGATTCAACACAGCGCAAACTGGCCGAATCCTCGGGCATCAGTCGTCAGACTGATCTCAGCGGGAGTATCGGACAGGGAGGGCCGGATGGCGACGCTGATCTGAGCGAAATCGAACGGGCAACGGCTCTTCTGGAGGCCGAGCTGCGGCAGATCAAGGATGTCTTTGACAAAGATCAGGTCAAACTATCCTCAACTCCAAAAGGGTGGCCGGTTCGCGGATATATCACTGACGGTTTCGGAATGCGACGCAATCCCTTCGGTGGTGGTGGAACTGAAATGCACTCCGGCCTCGATATCGCGACCAATCACGGCACTGCGATTGAGGCGACTGCCGACGGCATAGTTATCTTTGCAGGGGTTTACGCCGGTTATGGCAATGTTGTGGTCATCGATCACGGATACGGAATCACGACGCGTTTTGGCCACATGTCACAGATTGAAGTGACCGTTGGTCAACACGTCACTCGCGGAAAGCTGCTTGGCGCGGTGGGCAGCACCGGCCGCTCCACCGCCCCACATTGCCACTATGAGGTACGCCTGCACGACCGTCCGGTCAATCCGCTCAACTACCTCTCTGTCGGAAGATCATAGCTTGGTGACAGAAGAGGGAAAACGGAACCAACGGAAATAACGGAACAAACGGAAGGTTAATAAATTTCCGTTTGTTCCGTTATTTCCGTTTTCCCTCTTCTGTTTTGATGTGTTCTTTCAAGATGCAGCGATCCATGACGACCATTAGGCCCGCAGAGAGTGCTCTTTCTGCCGCAGCCTGATCAATCACTCCCTCCTGCATCCAGACAGCTTTCAGACCCAGACGTATTGCTTCGTCAATGTGTTGCCCTGCTTCTTCTGAGCGGCGAAAGATGTCAGCCAGATCGACCTTCTCAGGCAGGTCGGCCAGGCTCGGGAAGGAACGCTCGCCAAGCACCTCATTTTCATGAGGATTGACCGGAATAATGCGGTAGCCGTGCTGCTGCAAATAGCGCGCTACGCCGTAACTCGGGCGATAAGGATTCGCCGACAGCCCGACAACGGCAATCGTGCGGCATTCATCGAGAATTCGCTCAATAACTTCCGGATCGTTGATGATCATCCTATTCTCTCTTCAAACGTGATGTTCTTGCAAACTGATCACGCTCAGCTTTTCCTGCCGCATCGCCGCAATCGCGCTCGCCGCCGCGTTCGCTCCCGTTAGCGTCGTGAACGTGACGACGTTGTATTGCATCGCTGCGCGCCGAATCGCTTTCTCATCGTAATAAGATGCGCGGCCGAGTGGTGTATTGACTATCAAATCGATCTCGTCGCTCTTGATCAGATCGACGACGTTCGGACGACCTTCGTTGACTTTATAAATTCGATCGCAGGGTACTCCCGATTCATTCAAATAGTTCGCTGTTCCACGCGTGGCAATAATTCTGAAGCCAAGCTCATGCAGACGCTTGGCCACACGCACGGCGTTTTTCTTGTCGTTGTCATTGACGCTGATGAAAGCAGTACCTTCGACCGGTAAACTCGCATTTGCGCCCATCTGCGCTTTTGCGAATGCCAAACCGAAACTGTCGGCCATTCCCATCACCTCACCGGTCGAACGCATCTCCGGTCCCAGCACGGGGTCAACGCCCGGAAACTTGTTGAAAGGGAAGACAGGCTCTTTGATGAAAAAGCTGCTAACCTTCAGCTCATCAGGCAGATTGAACTCATCCAATTTTCGCCCGGTCATGATGAGCGCTGCAATCTTCGCCAGCGGGACGCCTGTCGCCTTTGAAACGAACGGCACCGTGCGCGAGGCGCGTGGGTTTACTTCGAGCACATAAACGATATCGTCTTTGATCGCGAATTGGATGTTCATCAGACCGCGCACATCGAGCGCTTTCGCGAGCTGACGCGTGTATTTTCGCATTGTATCCAGATGCTCGGGTTTAACCATGTAGGGCGGCAGCACGCAGGAGGAGTCGCCGGAGTGAATCCCGGCCTCCTCAATATGCTCCTGAATGCCTGCGATCACGCATCTGGAGCCATCAGCCAGCGCGTCGACGTCAACTTCAAAAGCGTCTTCAAGAAAGCGGTCGATCAGCACGGGCTTCTCCGGCGAGGCTTCGACGGCGTTCTTCATATAGCCTTCCAGACTCTGTTCGTCGAAAACGATCATCATGGCGCGCCCGCCCAGCACATAGCTGGGACGCACGAGCACAGGATAACCGATTGATGCGGCAACGCGCTTGGCCTCATCGATAGTCACCGCTGTGCCGTTGACCGGTTGTGGAATATTGATCTCGGCGAGCAGTTTGCCGAAACGTTTGCGGTCCTCTGCCAGGTCGATCGATTCGGGGCTCGTGCCGATGATCGGCACGTCCGCGTGGTGCAATCGCATCGCGAGATTCAATGGCGTCTGCCCGCCAAACTGGACGACCACGCCATCCGGCTTCTCCAACTCAACAATGTGCATGACGTCTTCGAATGTGAGGGGCTCGAAGTAGAGACGATCGGAGGTGTCATAATCGGTCGAGACGGTCTCCGGATTGCAGTTGACCATAATCGTTTCGTAGCCGGCTTCTTTGAGCGCAAACGAGGCGTGGCAGCAGCAGTAGTCGAACTCAATGCCCTGGCCAATGCGATTCGGGCCCGAGCCCAGGATCATTATTTTCTTACTGTCGCTCGGATCGGCTTCACATTCACTTTCATAGGTTGAGTAGAGATAGGGCGTGAAAGATGCAAACTCAGCGCCGCAAGTGTCCACACGTTTATAGACCGGTTTGAGACCCTCGGCTTTGCGTCGCGCGCGAACCTGGTCCTCTTCGCATTTGAGCAGCTCAGCAATCCGCGCGTCAGAGAATCCCATCCGTTTCGCTTGACGAAGCTGGTCGGGAGAGAGCGAGGAGAGGCTCTCCTGCTTGATCTCGTTCTGCAGATCGACGATTTGTTTGAGCTGAGTCAGAAACCACGGATCAATGCTCGTCAACTCGAAAATCTCATCCAATGTCCAGCCGCGCTCGAAGGCCGCGTGCAGATAGTGGATGCGCTCGGCATTGGGAATAATCAGCTTGCGACGCAGGGTCTCGTCGTCGGTGTATGTGACGTTAACCGATCCGCGCCTTTCGAGTGAGCGCACACCTTTGAGAAAAGACTCTTTGAACGTGCGCCCGATAGCCATTACCTCGCCTACGGATTTCATCTGCGTGCCGAGCATGTCTTCAACGCCGGGGAATTTTTCGAACGCCCACTTGGGGATTTTGACGACTACATAATCGATCGAGGGCTCGAACGAGGCAGGGGTCTTCTTTGTGATATCGTTAGGGATTTCATCAAGGGTGTAGCCGACCGCAAGTTTTGCGGCGATCTTTGCAATCGGGAAGCCGGTCGCTTTCGAAGCCAGCGCTGATGAACGCGAGACACGCGGGTTCATCTCGATTACCCGCAGCTCGCCGTTGCGCGGGTTGACGGCGAATTGAATGTTCGAGCCACCTGTCTCAACACCGACCTTTCGAATGATCATGATTGCCGCATCACGCATCAACTGGTATTCGCGATCGGTCAGTGTCTGGGCCGGAGCGACAGTGATCGAATCGCCCGTGTGTATGCCCATCGCGTCGAAGTTTTCAATCGAGCAGATAATGACGACGTTGTCCGCCAGGTCGCGCATCACTTCCAACTCGTACTCTTTCCAACCTATGATTGATTCTTCGACGAGGATTTCGCTGATCGGGCTCGCAGCAAGACCGCGCTCGGCGATCTCTTCAAACTCTTCGGCATTGTAGGCAATGCCGCCGCCAGTGCCGCCGAGCGTGAAACTCGGGCGAATGATGATCGGGAAATTGATCTCTTCGGCAGCCTCGGACGCCTCCGCCGGCGTGCGGCAGAACCGGGCCTTCGGCATTTGCAATCCTATCTCGTCCATCGCTTTTTTAAAGAGCAGACGGTCTTCGGCGATCTTGATAGCTTCGAGTTTGGCGCCGATTAATTCGACGCCATACTTTTCGAACACGCCGGTTTCGGCGAGTTTGACGGTCAGGTTCAGTGCGGTCTGCCCGCCAACAGTGGGCAGTAACGCATCCGGGCGTTCGCGTTCGATGATCGCAGTAACAGTCTCGACGGTGAGCGGTTCGACATAGGTACGATCGGCCAACTCCGGATCAGTCATAATCGTCGCCGGATTGGAATTGACGAGCACTACATCGAAACCCTCCTGCTTGAGCGCTTTGCATGCTTGAGTGCCGGAGTAATCGAATTCGCAGGCCTGACCGATAACGATTGGGCCGGAGCCGATGATGAGAATTTTGCTAAGATCAGTTCGTTTTGGCATGGTGTAAGAGATTTGAGACGGGGGGTAACCAGCAAAATAACACAATGAGGCGGCTGAGCAAAGTTGAAAGAAGAGAGAACGCGAAACACGCGAAATAAGCGAAACACGCGAAAATTTTTAAGCTTTTTCGCGTGTTTCGCTTATTTCGCGTGTTTCGCGTTCTCTTTTCTTTCCATAATCACAAAACCCGCTAGCACCGGCAAATCTCAAATCTCAAATCTCAAATCTCAAATTTTTGATCAAACTTCCTCGCGCTTCCGCTGTCTCAATTCTGCGAGTTTCCATCTCGGCCAGGTCGAGGTGCGGCTGTAACGGCTGGTAGCTTGCGCCAGACCATCAACACGGGTTGAACCGCAATGCGGGCATGATGTGTGCAGCCCGCGCGACGGCTTCTGGCAGATATTGCAGATCGTAAATTCCGGAGAAAAGGTAATTGCCGATGCTTTTGTTTGATGGAAGGTATAAGAGATGATCGAAGCCAGGCATTCAGACGATGGGAGTCCCACACCAAGCCAGAAATCAGTCGTTGCATTCCAGACCATCCCGCCCTGCAATGATCCCTCAATTCGAACTTTATCTTCAGCGCTTATCGCAGACGTCACCGGTAGTTTGACTGAGTTGGTGTAGTAGACATCGCCTTCGTCGATAAATTCCGAGTCGTTGGCGCCTGGATGAGAGACGACGGCCGAGCCGAATTTGTTGCCATCGAGCCGCGCGAGGCGGTGCGGCGCGGTAATGTCACGTGACTCAGCAATCAAGAAACGGACTTTGTGTTTGGCTGATAACCTCTCGGCCTCGGCATTGAGATAGGCGATGACGCGCCTGCCAAAATCCTGAGCTTCGCTTGAATCTTCGAGCGAGTAACCGGTGACGACCTGCGCCATCTCGGCTAATCCGACAGGGCAGAGCGCATGCGCAGTCCAGCTGAGCGGCAGGAATGGCTCTTTGTCCGGCCGCATGGCGAGCATTGCCAGAACGCCGGCTTCTCCGCGAGCGAGCAGCTTCTCCAAAAAGACCCGCTTTTCGAGTGATGCCTGCGCCGCAAGCTCGAGCAGTGTGGTCAGGAGATCAAAAACTATTGCTTGTTTGCCCTCAGACCGATAACCGACGCGCGGCAAATTTAGAGCAACCGATGAAAAGGTCGCGGCGCGCCATTGCCAGCTTTCACTGGCGCGTTGCAATTTTTCTGCGCTTGCGCCGTAACGGGCTGTGAATGCCGATGCAGCCTCATTTCCATTCATTCCATCTGAATTGCCTGGACGGTCAAATGCGAGCATTACGCCGCCACGTTCAGTTGCGACGCGGCTCACCAGGTCGAGGAAGCTGCGGTTTCCGGGATTGGCTATGAATTGATTGGTCAAATGCAGGATGGGGCGTGGCCCGATGAAGGAGAACCCCTGTCCATCTCCTTCGAGATAGACCTCAAACAAAATTTTGAGGAAGTTACGCGCGGCTTCACCCATCGAGCCGTAAGTCGCGCTAGACTTCTCACCGCCTGCGCCGACAATCGGCAGATCGCGCAAGTAAGCAGGCGCGTCCCAGTCCAGATGCAGATCACATCGGACGGGCTGACCTCCGCGCGCAATCGTCGGGGCGGAGAGTTCGAACAACAGATTTTGCGCAAGCTGGCTGATCTCGCGCTGATTCAACCCAACGAGCATTGGCGCGAGCGCGTAGTTGACAGAATCCCAGGCCAGCGCGTCGCTGAAATAACCCTGCAACGCGGCGGTGTAGGTGACAAAGTGTGACAGGAGCACTTCCGGTCGTTTGGCCGGACGCGACCCGGCGAAACCTCCGGGAAGCTTGATGCCGTGGCGTTTGATGAAATCGATCGTGCCGATCATGCTTGTCGGCCGGTCAACCTCGCCCAGGTTTTCAATGTGGAAATCGCCTTCCAGATGCGCGTTCGCCACGGCGTCTGAAAAAACATAGAGCATCGCATACTCGCGTTTGATCGCTTCAGCCAGAGCGAGGCTTGTGCCTTCAGGACCATGGACCACGGCCGTTTCGCTCGGCGCCGATTGAATGATGCGCTTTACATCGTAAACCGGCACGCCCAGGCGCGAGTGCGCGCTGTATTCATCCATCAGCCCGTATTCGAGCAACTTCGCGTCTACCAGCCCACGGATCAACGGCGCCGTCAACGCGCGAATGCCCGAGCGTTCTATCTGTTCTTTGACTTCGTGCGCGATTTGCTGCGCCATCTCCGGTGCGAGCTTGGTCTCCCGCACCAGAGCATCGGTGATGCGTTGCGGATCGAACCGCGCATAGTTCTCATCCGATTGTCTTACGAGCAATTCGGATTCAGTCAGAGTAATGTTCACTTTATCCTGAAGAGTGTTCATAGCGTTGGGGGTCGTTCGGAAATTAATTGGAGGCTGTAGGCTGGGAGCTAATTTAAAATTTGAAATTTGAGATTTGAAATTTGAAATTAAAAGGGAAAAATCTTTATTGCTAACTGTTACTTTTTTACTTTCAAATTTCAAATTTCAAATATTAAATTAGTCTCCAGCCTACAA
>JAKEHZ010000150.1 GCA_022614735.1 Acidobacteriota bacterium
AATAATTCTTGCAGATTGCAATGAAAACCTGGCAACAAATCTTCACTCACCAGTTCAACATCTCCCGCGAACACCTGAATATCGATTTGAGAACGGAAGATTGTGACGGACCGATGTTCGGGTGAGACTATCCACACCTGACGTACTCCGGCAGCAAAATATTCCAGTATTTTGCTGCTTACCTTTACGTGAAGGTCGTTGGGCGAGATGATTTCGACAGCTAGATCGGGTGGAAACTGCCAAGCGCCTTCTGGGATGCCCTCAGTGGGTATGCGTTCGGTAGCCACAAACGATATATCAGGTATACGTTCGTTTTCACCGATTTTGAAATTTGCTTCTGCACAAACAACACCTGAGTGATACGTTTTCAAGTATATTCCCAGCTCAGCAACAAGGTTAGCGGCAACCACTGCGTGTCTGGCCCCCGGCATTTCTTTCTCCTCGGGGCGGCCAGTCACGATTTCATAGGATTTTTCAGGATCGATGGTGATTTGCGCGGCTTCAGTTAAGACAGACATAAATATTCCTCCCTATCCACCATCTCGAACCTAGCATTTTAGACTTTCTCATTTGAGCCAACAAGCTCTTCAGTCTCGCACCAACAATGCCTCAGTAAATGGCGGCAATTGACCACGGATTTACACGGATGCGACGGATAAGCGCGGATTTAATCCGTGAAAATCCGTCGCATCCGTGTAAATCCGTGGTCAATTGCCGCCATTTACTACTTAGGCATTGCTCGCACCCGCGCCACTGCTTCCTGCCATCCTTCATATAACCGCTCACGTTCGCTCCTCTTCATCTGCGGCTCGAAGCGTTTCTCGAGTTGCCATTGATGGGCGATCTCCCTCTCGCTCTTCCAAAATCCCACGGCCAGACCTGCCAGATAGGCTGCGCCGAGCGCGGTCGTTTCAGTGATCACCGGACGCATGACAGGAATGCCCAGGATGTCCGCCTGAAATTGGCAGAGGAAATCGTTGCGTGTTGCGCCGCCGTCTACGCGCAGTTCGCGAGCTTTGATCCCTGAATCTTTCTGCATGCATTCGATCACGTCGCGCGTCTGATAGGCCATGGCTTCCAGCGCCGCGCGAGTCAGGTGTGCCCGTGTCGCTCCCTGCGTCAAGCCGACGATAGCGCCGCGGGCATTTTGATCCCAGTAAGGCGCGCCCAGACCGACGAAAGCCGGAACGAAATAGACTCCGTTATTGTCGGTGATCGAAGCCGCGAGAGATTCGGTCACTGCCGCATTCGGGATAATGTTCAAACCATCGCGCAGCCACTGGATTGCCGCGCCGGCAATAAAGACGCTGCCCTCGAGCGCATACTCGGTTTTGCTTCTCGTTCGCCATGCAACCGTTGTCAGCAAACCAGTACTTGATGCGTCGGCCTCGCGGCCTGTGTTCATGAGCAGGAAACAGCCGGTGCCGTATGTGTTCTTCATCATTCCGGGTTTGAAGCAGGCCTGGCCGAAGAGAGCCGCCTGCTGGTCGCCGGCATCGCCCGCGATCGGGATCGGCGCGCCGAACAGCTCGGGATCTGTTTCGGCATAAACTTCCGATGATGATTTCACTTCGGGAAGCAGCGCTGAGGGCACACGCAGTTTCTTCAAGATCTCATCGTCCCATCTTTGCTTGCGGATGTCGTACATCAATGTCCGCGATGCATTGGAGACGTCGGTCACGTGCGCTTTGCCTCCGCTCAAGCGATTGATCAGCCATGTATCAACGGTCCCAAATGCAAGTTCACCATGACTGGCCCGTTTGCGCGCACCTTTCACATTCTCCATCAACCATGCGACTTTCGTCCCTGAAAAATAGGCATCAGTTACCAAGCCGGTTTTGCGCCGAATAATGCGATCGAACTTCTCTTTCTTCAGCTTCTCGCACATTGGCGCGGTTCGCCGGCATTGCCAGACGATGGCGTTATGTATTGCCTTCCCCGTTGTTCGGTCCCAAACGATTGTCGTTTCGCGCTGATTGGTTATACCAATGGCAGCGATATCTCGAGCTTTGATATTAGCCGATTCTAATGCTCGCTTTGCGCAATCCAGTTGGGAGGCCCAGATGGCTTCCGGGCCGTGCTCAACCCATCCGGGCTGTGGATAAATCTGCGGGAACTCCTGCTGTGCAGCGCTGACGATGTGACCTGCACGGTCAAAAATAATCGCGCGCGATGAGGTGGTGCCTTGATCGAGAGCTAGAACATAGTTGGGCATTCGTGTCTTACCTCGCTGGATTTTTATTATAAACGCTTCAAGAAAGACCGCTTTTCCCTTGAAATGTCGTGCGAGTTTTCACCTTCAAGTGCGTTTTGTCAATAAGCCCCAATGCCTGATAACATCAAGGCAAATTGGAAACGGAAAAATAGGGGAAAGGCAACGGTATGATCATGGGATTTGGTCTGGCTCCGGCATCGGCGGAAGGCGGCCTGCTTCTCACGCTGTTCGTGATATTTGTCGCCGCGAAATTGGCGGCAGAGGTCTTCGAACGGTTGAAGCAGCCCCCGGTCGCGGGTGAAATTTTGGCAGGTATCTTGATTGGGCCGAGCGTGCTCGCATTGGTTACGCCCGGTGAGCTGACGCACGCGCTTTCTGAGATCGGGGTGATCTTTCTGCTCTTCCTGGTCGGCCTCGAGACCAAACCTGCAGATATCTTTCGCGTCGGGGGACGCGCAACTCTCGTGGCAATAATAGGTGTTATCGTGCCATTCGTCCTCGGCTATCTGGTTATGCATGCGTGGGGGCAGGAACAGATCGAGGCGATCTTTGTCGGAGCGGCCATGGTTGCGACATCTGTCGGCATCACGGCGCGCGTGCTGGGGCAGATGGGGCTGCTCAGCCTGGAGACGAGTCGCATCATCCTGGGAGCAGCAGTGATTGACGATATTCTCGGCCTGATCATCCTCGCGATTGTCAGCAGCCTGGCAAAAGGAGGTGTGCATTATGCGCAGATCGGGACGACTGCTCTGTTGGCGATCGGCTTCACACTTTTAATTATCTTCGTTGGCGCTCGGGCTGTTAACCGCTTTCGCTCACGCGTTGAAAATCTGAGGGTCGGGCATTCGTATCTGGTTTTCGGGTTGTCACTGTGCCTGGGATTGGCGTTGGTGGCCACCCACATCGGCGTAGCGGCCATCATCGGTGCGTTTCTCGCGGGAATGGCGATGGCCGAGTCTGTCGAAGGAACGGATATGCCGCCGCAAGTTGAAGCAGTGACGGAATTTCTCCTTCCGTTCTTCCTGGTCAACATCGGGATGCAGCTTAACCTTGATGCTTTCTTGAATCGCAGCACGATTATCCTGGCCGTAATTGTGACGCTGCTTGCAGTTGTATCGAAACTGATCGGATGCGGCGCAGCAGCCTGGCCACTGGGTAGGAAGAAGGCAATGCAGGTTGGAATGGGAATGGTGCCACGAGGCGAAGTCGGTATCGTTGTGGCGCAGATCGGATTGGGTTTGAACGCAGTTGATCAGGCGACCTACGGCGTGGTGCTCTTTATGGCTGTCGCGACAACTTTGATAGCGCCGCCGTTCCTGGCGAGGTTATACAGAGAGGAGAAGCGAGTTGATGAAGAACCTGTACTTCCCATAACCCCAATATCATAGGCTGGAACTGTCATGAATCCGCACTGGATACAGATTATTTACCAAACAATCAAAAAGGCCTCGAAGAAATGCCCGCACTGCAGCAAAGTCGCCGCCTACCCGCAGAAGAAACGCGGACAGTTTTACACCTGCAAAAAGTGCGGGCACCGTTTTAAAGAGAAAGACGGCGCCACACTAAGACAAAGAGAGAGTACGAAACAGGCGAAATAAGCGAAACAAGCGAAAACAGATCAAGAATTTTCGCTTGGTTCGCTTATTTCGCCTGTTTAGTTATTCTCTCTTCTGCTTTACGCCACCGAGATTTCTTTGGCCAGATAAACATCCTGAATGCCGTTCAGAATCTTCACGCCTTCATTCATCGGGCGCTGGAAAGCCTTGCGTCCTGAGATCAATCCTGTACCACCTGCACGTTTGTTGATAACTGCAGTTTTCACCGCCTCCGCCAGATCACTCTGACCCTTTGACTCGCCGCCGGAGTTGATCAATCCGGCGCGTCCCAGGTAGCAATTGGCTACCTGATAGCGTGTCAAGTCAATCAAATTGTCCGAAGTCAGCTGGGTATAGATTCTCTCGTCGGTCTTTCCATAGGGATTCTCTTTGGTCGCAAGCACTTTGTAACCGCCGTTGTTGAGGGGCAATTTCTGTTTAATGATATCGGCCTCGATAGTCACTCCGAGATGGTTGGCCTGACCTGTCAGATCGGCCGAGACGTGATAGTCCTTGTCTTTCTTGAATGCGGGGTTGCGCAAATAGCACCACAGCACGGTGAACATTCCGAGTTCGTGTGCGTGCTGGAAAGCCTGAGTGATCTCCTGGATCTGCCGTTTCGATTCTTCTGATCCGAAGTAGATCGTTGCTCCGACGCCGACAGCTCCCATCTCGAAAGCCTGATCGACGCTCGCGAAGAAAATTTGATCGAAGCTGTTCGGGTAGGAAAGAAATTCGTTGTGATTGATTTTGAGGATGAATGGGAGCTTGTGCGCATATTTGCGTGCGCAGGTTCCGAGAACGCCGAGTGTAGAAGCGACCGCATTGCAGCCACCCTCGATGGCCAGTTTGACGATATTTTCAGGATCGAAATATTCAGGATTCGGAGCAAAGCTTGCGCCGGCCGAATGTTCGACACCCTGGTCGACTGGCAGAATTGAAACATATCCCGTTCCGGCCAGCCGGCCGGTATTGAAAAGCAACTGGAGATTGCGCAGCACAGTTGCGGGACGATCTGAATTCACCAATACGCGGTCTATAAAGTCCGGGCCCGGCAGATGCAACAGGTCACGCGATATTGTTTTGCATTCGTGTTTCAGCAGCGACTGCCCTTCTTCACCCAGCAATTGTTCAATCTCTTTAATATTCATAGCATTTCTCCTCTATGGAGTTATTATTTGGGATGGTTGAGTAGTAAAGCGGATTTTACTGTGCAACTTTGGAAGCGGTCAAACCGGTGATGCGAAAACAAGGAAAGAGAGGAAAACGGAACAAACGGAAATAACGGAACAAACGGAAAAAGAGCAGATAACAGCTTAGAATTTTCCGTTTGTTCCGTTATTTCCGTTTGTTCCGTTTTCCTCTCCTCAATTTCCACAAACCAGATTCACCAGCGTCCGCACACCCACACCAGTTGGCCCGACAGCTAAATATGGTTTGAGGGTTTCATTCCATGCCGTACCAGCTATATCAAGATGCGCCCATGGCGTTTCTTCGACGAATTCGCGGATGAAATATGCGCCGGTGATCGTGCCGGCTTTGCGCCCGCCAATATTTTTGATGTCCGCGATCTCGCTCTTTATTTGCTCGCGATACTCCTTGTCGAGAGGCAATTGCCAGATTTTCTCACCCGCATTCCTGCCTGCCGCAATGATCCGGTCGATCAACTCCTGATCTGTTCCCAGGACTGCGACATAAATATCGCCGAGCGCGATCGAGACTGCACCTGTGAGCGTCGCGAGGTCGACGATCTTTGTTGCCCCGAGATAACGCGCATAGGCTACGGCATCGGCCAGAACAAGACGGCCTTCGGCATCGGTGTTGATGACTTCGATTGTTTTCCCGGTCATGGCACGCACGACATCGCCGGGGCGCTGCGCCCGCCCGCCCGGCATGTTTTCTGTTGCCGGCACAATGCCGATGACGTTGACCGATGGCTTGAGCTGAGCAATTGCACGCAGCGCGGCAATTGTTGTTGCCCCGCCGGCCATATCGTACTTCATCTTTTCCATTCCGTCGGCAGGTTTGATCGAAATGCCGCCTGTGTCGAACGTGATCCCTTTGCCGACGATGGCGATGGTCTCATCTGATTCGGCCTGAGGCCTGTAACGCAGTACTATCATCTTGGCCGGTTCGGCAGAGCCCTGCGCAACCCCGAGCAGCGCACCCATGTTCATTTCTTTCATCCGCGCTTCATCGAGCACATCTATCTCCAACCCGAATTCTCGCGCAACCTCTTCAGCGCGGCGTGCCAGCTCGGTGGGCGTCATCAAGTTGCTAGGCTCATTGATAACTTCGCGCGCGAAGTTGGCTGCCTCGGCGACGATTCTGCCGCGTTCGACACCGCGATCAAGTTCATTTTTATCGCCTTCCGTTGTCGCGAGGATCATCGTTTCGAGATGGCCTTCGGTTTTGTCGTTCGTGTGATATTTATCAGGATCGAAGAGAGCGAGCAATGCGCCTTCGGTTGCAGCTTGCGCGCTTTCGCCAAGCGGCAGTTGCGAGCGGCGCAAAAAAGCGAAGCTGCGGGCCTTTTTGCCGCGCAGCATACGCGCCGCAGTACCTGCCATTTTTCTGACGACATCGAGGTTGAATTCGTCGAGCTTGCCTGCGCCGAGGAGTAGCAGACGCCGGGCCTTTATATCGCCGGGATTGTGAACGTAAGAGCTCTCGCCCGATTTGCCGGTCAACTCACCTGTTTCAATCAAAGATGTGATAACGCCGCCGGATCGTTCATCAATCTCTGCCAGCGCGCCTCCATCCGGCTTTTCGCCTTCGTAAACCCCCACGACCAGCGCATCACAATCAATCTCGGCAAACTTCCTTGCATCTGCTTTTACTTCCATTTTCCGAACCTCTCATAGTTAGCTAAATCAAGCCACATGAAGATTGGGACAAAAGAACCACGGATTTACACGGATGCGACGGATTTTGACGGATTAAATCCGCGTCTATCCGTCGCATCCGTGTAAATCCGTGGTTCTTTTGTCCCAATCTTCATGTGGCTTGATTTAGACCAGGATTGACAGGATTAGACAGGATGAAAATGAATCAGGGGACGATCGATTTGGTCAATCCTGTTCAGTTTGTCAATTCTGTATGTTTTCTCAGTTCCGATTAAGTCCGCTTCGATTTATCTTACAAGACTGGTTTCCCATCCGTCATACTCTCCATCGAACTCCTCGGCCAGCTCGGTGAACCGTTTTCCAATAATAGCGATCCTCACTCCATCCGGCACCATCCTCCTGGTCACATAGCACATCCAGGCCGGACGATGAGGGGCCTTCTTCACTTCGACTGCGAAGCCCTCGGCTTTGATCCTATTGGCAACCAGATTAGCCAACTCCGGATCGGGGAAATAGAGGTAGAATTCCATTTCATGAAGCTTGCTCATGTCCGAGCCTGCCGCCCGCAATTGATCCAAAACCTTCTGGTCTGCCTCAGGTACCATAACTGTTTGGTCAACCTTTGGTTGATCTTTCTTCGGCAGGTCAATCTTTGGTTTGTCAATCTTTGGTTTGTCGATCTTTGGTTGTTCTACCTTAAGTCGATCTACCTTCGGTAGATCTACCACCAGCTGGTCAATCTTGGGTTGGTCTGTATTTGGTTGACTCGCTATTATATGGTTTACATCCGATTGCTCCACATAGACGGTGTCCGGCGACTTTCGTTTGCGCCAGATGATCACCGCCAGTGTTGCCAGGAGCAGAGCTAAAATGAAAAGTGTCAAATCACTCATATTTCACCTTGTTTTTTATTACCGTGCGCGCCTCGCGCTCTTGGGTCTTACGCTTCTCGGTTTCGCGTTTATCATAAAGCTTCTTGCCGCGAGCAACGGCCAACTCACACTTGATCAAATTACCCTTGTAATACATCTTTGTTGGTATCAGCGTCAGACCCTTCTCTTGTACCTTCGATTGCAGGCGGATGATCTCGCGCTTGTGAAGCAGCAGGCGCCGGTCGCGCGTCGGATCATGATTCTGCCTATTACCGTGAGAATAATGGCTGATGTGTGCGTTTAGCAACCATGTTTGGCCGTCTCGGACCAGCGCATAGGCCTCTTTCAGACTCACCCGGCCCTCGCGAATGGATTTGACTTCGGTCCCCACCAGCTGAATGCCTGCTTCGTAGGTTTCGAGGATGTGATAGTTGTGATAAGCCTCGCGGTTGGTTGTGATGATCTTTTGTGTCTGTGCCTTTTCCGCCATCAATCAGAAATCTTTCTGGGAGAATACGAAGCAGGTTAATGCATTAACCTGCTTCGTATTCTCCCAGATTTGCCCACACTAACTCAACCATTAAGGCTTGTTGTTTTGGAACGATGGGCGAGATGACTTCTGTGGCTGAGGACTTTTGTTTTCGCTCTGCGCGCGGTAACCCTGACGCGCGCGAATGGCAATACCCGGTCGGTCGACCATTACTCGAATCCGACGGAATTTTCCGTCACGTGTACTGTTGGTCGAGTAGTAACCGAGCCAATACTGCTTTCTTAATTCATCCACTATGCCGGCAAATGCCTTTTTCGTATCTCGGATATTCGCGACCACGTAGTAACGTCCACCACTGCGTGTGGCTAGGTCGAGGAGGAATTTGATGCCGACCTCATAGTTCTTCATTGATTTGGTATTGGCAATCACAGGGATTTGTGCTGCGACATCAGCCGGTAATCTCGTGTCCTCGTAGGTATCATAAAAAACCGGATAGAGGAGCGCGCCGGATTCTTCAACGTGATCGATAACATCCTCAATTTTCGCCAACCGGCTTGCCGTATCCAGCCCATCTGTAAAGACGACAATTGCTTTCCTCCCCTGAATTTTGCCCAGCTTCTCGATGAGCACCAGGTCGAGCGCGTCATAGAGACGCGTGGCGCCGGCCGAGCCCGTGCCCATGATATCGAGCACCAACTGGTCGCGTTTGTTTGTAAACTCCGTAGCGACTTTGACCACTTTATCGAAGACAACGACCATCACCTTATCTTGCGGGCGTAACTGGTCAATAAAGGTGAGCGCCGCATCTTGAATCTCCTCGAGCTTAAACCTCGTGCTCTCGGAGATATCCAACATCAGCACAATGTTAAAAGGCGCTTCCGAGCCGCCGAATTCTGTGATCTCCTGCTGCACACGATCCTCATATACCTGGAAGTCCCGTTCTGTCAGCCCCGGAATGTACTTGCCATCTTTGTCCATGACACTCACCGGCACTACGACGAGCGAAGTATCAATCTTCACTGTCTCTATCTCATCGCCATTTCCATCGGCTACGGGCTGCACAGCTCCAGGTCCGATGCCGCTGCGATAGGGTTTTAATTTCGGTAATCGCTTATCAGGCTCAACATCTCCGATTTCGAACCGCAGCCGTGACAAAGTCGCAAACTTCTTCCTCAGCGCCAGAGGCTCTTTAATAAAACGATGTGCTAACTCGAGAGGAGAAGCTTCAATGAGCATATCGCTCGTAAAATCGTCGCTGAAGATGATCCTCGCGCCATAGTTGACTTCCTGAAACAGAAAAGTTTCAGCCGGGTTTTCCTTTTCTTTGTTTTTAGTCTTCTTGGTTGGGGGAGAGTTGATCGTGTCAGCTTTCCAGAGCGCGTATTTGAACAGGTCTTGGGAGGGGCCATTCTGCTGTTGATAAATTGGCGCCGGAATGGCGTATGCGTAGGCGGCTGTGCGGTGGGTCGGGAGGATAAGTTTGCCGCTCATGATAATCTTCGAGCCTAACTCCTCCCAGTAACTGCTGCAAACATGAAAAACAATATCCGCCTCGGCAGGTGAACTCGCGACACGGAATGGCCGATTCTTCTTGAACTCTTTCTCGACGATCTCTTTTACTTTCTCATCAGCCCCGAAACGCCTGAGAGCCGCTTGCTTCTTTTCTCCAGACGCTTTGACGACTTGCGCAGGTAGGGGAACCGCGCGGCCATTATAGATTGCGACTGGCTGGTCCGGATTGCAGTCGCCTTTGACCGCAACGACATAGACCCAGAGGCCTGATCTTGATTTGTTTTGACCATACGCGGGGAGATCGTAAGCCAAAAACCCACAGATTAGTAAAATCACCATAATCGTGAGTTTGCGCATTCTTCTTATCCTTTCATTCGCTTTGTGGGGCACCTTCCTTTCTTCATCTATCGTATTCGCCAGCAATGTAAGCTAATGAGTCATTCTCACAATGGAAAGGAAGAGAGAAAACGGAACAAACGGAAATAACGGAACAAACGGAAAATTTTGGAAAATTTCCGTTTGTTCCGTTTGTTCCGTTTTCTCTCTTCCTTTCCATAACCACAAAATCCGTTAGCACCAGTAAAATTAAACTCTCTCCGATTTTAGCGGGCGCTCCATCAATTCGATCATCAACTCCCTGGGGCTTTTGTCTTCATAGAGCATTTGATAAACGGCCGTTGTGATGGGCATTTCAACACCCATCTCGGTTGCGAGACCGTGTGCCGCGCGCGCAGTCTTTACGCCTTCGGCTACTTCGCGCATTTCGCTGATGATCTCTTCCAGTTTGCGTCCGCGCCCCAGTTCATAACCGACGTGACGATTGCGCGAGAGATTGCCGAAGCAGGTCAAGACGAGGTCACCCATTCCAGCCAATCCGGCCAGCGTCTCAGCCTTACCGCCCAGTCTCATAGCCAGCCGTGTCATTTCTGCCAGCCCGCGGGTGACCAGGGCAGCTGCGCTATTGTATCCCAGACCAAGGCCATTCACAGCGCCCGTCGAAATAGCCATGACATTCTTGATTGCGCCGCCGACTTCGACTCCGATAACATCATTGTTGGTGTATACGCGAAATCGATTTGTTGAGAATGCTTCCTGCGCCGTCTTCGCCCAATTCGATGATGACGATGCCGCAACAATCGCGCATGGCTCATCCTTTGCAACTTCAAGAGCAAAACTAGGTCCGGAAAGCACAACGTAGCGCGGTTCGAAATAATCGCGCAGCACATCGCGGACCACCTCTTCCATTCGCATTTGCGTGGCGATCTCTATGCCTTTCGTCGCGTTGACAAAGATCATCTGTGGATGCAGATAGGGGAGCATCTGTGTGTAGACCTCGCGGCATACGTGCGATGGCAGAGCGGTCAAAACGAGCTCAACATCACCCAACGCCTCGGCCAGGTCACTGGTCGGAGCAACTGCCTCAGGCAATGTGAAGCCGGGCAGATAGACTTTATTCTCGCGCTCTCGCCGGAGCAGGGAAGCGACCTCTGAGCTGTGTGCCCAAAGGTGGATTCGGTTTCCAGCCCTTGCCGCGACGAGCGCCAGCGCTGTTCCCCAACCTCCCGCGCCGATAATCGAAATCTTCCTCATCTCCAAATCTCAAATCTCAAACCTGAGATTTCCTTATCGCGCGACGCCAAACTTATTCTCCGTCCCCGCCATGAGTCGCTTGATATTCTCGGAATGTCTCCAAACTATCAAAGCTGACGAAGCGCACAGCGCGAACATGATTGGACCGAAATCCTCGATTGGCGAGTTCGCGGTATGCTGAATCAAAGTCCACAACGGGACAAATACGGCCGCAGTGATTGAAGCCAGAGAAACATAGCGCGTCCGCCAGACGAGTAGCGCGAAAACGATCGATGCCGCCAGGACTGACCAGGGGACGATGGCCAGAAAAACTCCCAATCCCGTTGCCACACCCTTGCCCGCGCGAAATCCAAGCCACACCGGGAAGCAGTGTCCGAAGATCGCGAGGAATGCCGCAGCCGCGACAATCCACGAGGTTCCATCCGTTCCTGTTAACCATCGTGCAACCAGTACGGCGGTAAATCCTTTGAGAGCATCGAGCGCGAGCGTCAAAATTCCTGCTGCCTTGCCTGCCTTGCGCGAGACATTTGTTGCCCCTGTGCCCCCGCTGCCTGTTTCACGTATATCTGAGCCGCTCGATAGTCTCACTATCAAATAACCAAATGGAACCGATCCAAGAAAGTAGGCGAGAATAAGAGCGAGTGCGTCCATAGGCTGAACCTCATCACCTCACTTGATCCTACGCCGCAACATATCCAGCGCCGCATTGACAGAGAGCATGCGAATGAATTGTCGATCTCCGGGAAAGAGATATCTGCGCGCTGTCGCCTGAGTATCATCGGCCAGCGCGATGTAAACGAGCCCCACGGGTTTATCTGCGCTGCCTCCCTCTGGACCCGCAATCCCTGTGACGCCGATGCCGAATGTCGAATCGGCAAGCTGGCGCACGCCGGTAGCCATCGCTGTTGCGACCTGTTCGCTCACTGCGCCGTATTCTTCGATCATCTGCTTTGGGACCCCTAGTATTCTCATCTTCGCTTCGTTCGAGTAAGTGACCACGCCCTCGAGGAAATAATCCGAGCTGCCGGGGACATCGGTAATTCTTCCGGCAAGCAATCCGCCCGTGCAACTCTCTGCCGTCGCCAGCGAATAGCCGTTGAGCCTAAACAGCTCGCCAACGACCTGCTCCAATGTTTCGTCACGACGCGAAAAGATGTACTCGCCGAGCGCTTCGTCCAGTTGCCCCGCAAGTTCATCGAGCAATTTACCGGCCTCGTTTTCACTACGCGCTCGTGCCGTCAGATGCAATTCGATCTGACCGTCTTTGAACAAAATCGTGGTCGAAGGGTTCCGGTATTTTGTGTAGATCGGCGCGGCCAGTTCATCGGTCCGTGATTCAGTGAGTCCGAAGATGCTTAACTTTCGGCGAACGATCAGCAGATCTGCGGCGCGCTGTTTGAGCGCAGGACCAACCGAGACATCGAACATCGGCATCATTTCGCGCGGCGGTCCCGGAAGCATGACAACCGTACATTTTCCCTCCTGAACCAACATCCCGGGAGCCGTGCCGTTATTGTTCTCGAGAACTTTCGCGCCGTTGATTACCAGCGCCTGCCGCGCGTTGATCTCAGGCATCTGCATCCCGCGCCGGGCAAAACGCCTTCTTATCTTTTCGAGAATTGCATCGTTCAAAACCAGCTGTCGTTTTAATGCACGCGCGAAGATTTTCCGCGTGATGTCGTCTTCAGTCGGCCCCAGCCCTCCGGTTGAAATGATAATCTCTGAACGCCGCAGCGCATCACGTATCGCCTCCTCTAATCTCGCTTCGTCGTCTCCGACGATGGTTTTTAGTTTGACATCGATACCCATGGCATTGAGCCGTTCGGTAAGCCAGAGCGAGTTCGTATCCACGCGAAACGGGGTCAGCATTTCTGAACCGATGGCAATGATTTCCGCATTGAGCATATTGGGGGAGAGCATACGGAACAAACGGAATTATGGGAAGAGACGGATAAACAATAGATTACCGTCTGCATTCGATTGTGTTTGGAGGCAACGCGTGGAAAATCTAATGAAAAAAGATTGGGTGAGTGCTTATTATACAGTTATATCCGTTAGTTCTAAGTTCTAATACGTGCCCAGGGTGATAGACAGATTTAAGAAGTAACTGAAGAATGTACATTAATCAAGGGCGTATTTCACATTCCACATTATTCATTTCCCACTTAGTTATTTTTCAGATAACAAAGAACATGACCACCGACATTAGTACGGCCGCATAGAGCCCGGCAAATATATCATCTATCATCACACCCAACCCGCCTGAGTAATGCTGGAGGTCTTTGAGCGGGTAAGGTTTGAAGATATCAAAGATGCGAAAGAGCACGAATCCGGCGACCATCCACCAATGCCATTGCGATCCCAATCGCGCCAGATAAGGGGCAATGAGGGTGAATGAAATTACCTGCCCGCAGACCTCATCGATCACGATCTGGCTGGCATCCTTTTTATCAAGAATCTTTTCTGCCCGCGTGGCGGACCATATGCCAAGCGCAGCAAGAGCGACGCTCACGATAATGAGACTATTCTGCAAGAGCAGCACGTCGAAGCTGAAAACCGAGATCAGCCCATAAGCGATCATCAGTCCGACGAGAGAGCCGAATGTTCCGGGCGCAATTGGAATAAACCCTGCGCCGAGGGCTGTGGCCAGGAAGAGCGCGAGAGCATCAGAGGAAGATAGAAAACGGAACAAACGAAAAGAAGAGTCTGGAGTCTGGGAGTCCGGAGTCTTGAGTCTGGGGTCTTGAGTCTGTTTTATGACTACGGACCCCAGACCGCGGACTCCAGACTCCGGACTCCCAGACTCCAGACTCTTCTTTTCGTTTGTTTCGTTTTCTCTCTTCCTCTCCATTTCAAACCACCCGCGCAACTAAATCGTACTCATGCGCCTCAGTGATTTCGATCTGTATGAAATCGCCCAGTGGTAGTTGCCGTGCATCGAAGCCCTCAGGCAAATCGTTGATCAACACGTGCCCATCGACTTCCGGCGCCTGCGATTCAAGTCGCGCTTGCAACAACAGGTCGGTCTCTTGTGAAACGCCTTCGAGCAGCGCCCTCGAGCGCCTGCCGACGAGCGCCTTGTTGCGACGTTTGGAGATCTTCGCCTGTTCACGCATGAGCTTCGCGCGTCGCGAACGCATGACGCGCGCTGGAACTTTGCCGTCAAGTCCATATCCTGGCGTGCCTTCTTCATCAGAGTACGTGAAAACGCCGACTCGGTCGAATTCGACATCGCGAATGAATTGCATCAATTCATTAAAGTCACCGTCAGTTTCGCCGGGAAATCCAACAATGAAGGTCGTCCTCAACGTTATCTCAGGTATGAACTGGCGGGAGCGGTTCAATAATTTTTCCAGCAACTGCCGGTTGCCGCCGCGACGCATTCGTTTAAGCACGGTAGCGCTTGCATGCTGCAAGGGCATATCAAGGTAGTTACAGACCTTCGCCTCTTCAGCCATCGCCGCGAGCGTCGCATCGCTCAACGAGTTGGGATAAGTGTACATGACGCGGATCCACTCGATGCCGTCCACGCGCGCCAGGCTGCGCAGCAGATCAGCCAGCCCATCCTTGAGCCCCAGATCCAGACCGTACTGAGTCGAATCCTGCGAAATCAGCACCAGCTCTTTGACTCCCTGCATTGCCAGCTGTTCGGCTTCGCGCAGAATCGAACCCGCGCGCCGTGAACGGTAATTGCCTCTCATCTGCGGAATCGCGCAAAAGGCGCAAGTGTGATCGCATCCTTCGGCTATCTTGACGTAAGCAAATTGCTTCGGTGTAGCAAGCAGGCGCGGCGAGTTTTCGTCGTAGAGATAAGTCGGCAAGCCTCGAGTCATCCAGGCGTTCGACGTAACAAACGCCGCATCCTGCGCCTCGACCGCCGCCGGGTCAACCGCCGCGACGATCTTCTCAATCTCGCTTGTGCCGAGCACTGCGTCGACTTCGGGCAATTGATTGAGCAAATCCCGCCGATAACGCTCGACCAGACAGCCTGCGACGACCAGCCTTTTCAAATTGGCCGTATCTTTCAACTCTGCCATTTCGAGGATTGTGTTGATCGATTCCTCTTTGGCCGATTGAATAAAACCGCAGGTATTGACCACGATCACATCCGCAGCTTCGCGGTCGGTGGTCAATTCATAACCATGTTTTTTCAGTTGCCCCATCATGACCTCGCTGTCCACCAGGTTTTTGGGACAGCCGAGACTGACGAAGCCGATTTTTTGCACTTCAGATTTCATCTACAATTCCTGGAAGAAGAGGGAAAACGGAACAAACGGAAATAACGGAACAAACGGAAGATCAATAAAATTTCCGTTTGTTCCGTTATTTCCGTTTGTTCCGTTTTCCTTCATCAACTAATCGCCCACTAGATCCACCGAGTGGATCGTTATCGGCAGCGCCGTTCCATTGTCGAACTCGGCTGCCGCTTCAATAGCGACACGCGCAATATCTTCCGGGTTTTCATAACTGTCGTATGAACAAAATAACGCGCCTAGCGCGTAATCCGTGCCGGAACCGAAAGCCCAGAACTTCTTATATTCATCTACAGACCGCATCGCATAAACACCAAAGATACCACAAGGATTGGCGATTAACACATGCATATGTGAAGTCTCGTATGGATCTTCTTTATCATCACCGGGTTTCAAATGATAATTCTCTTTCAGCGATTTATGAAATTCACGCATGTCTCGAAGATCTCCTGCTTGCTTCTGAATGAGTATTTCTCATTACCGGAGAAATAACTTTCGATGACGAACCTGTGTGTGACTATGCCGGTCGTGCCGATGAAGCTATCACCGACCTTAATGATTTTTGAATTGCTGGCCAGGTAGTTTGAGCTTTGAAGTGTGCTGCCCCAACTAGTTAAACTATCTGCAGCAATGCAAGCCCGGCCATTCTTTCTGACGACGACAAGCGTGGTCATAAGTTCGCGCCACCTTTCATAAATTTAATTTGCACAGGCTTCAGATTATTTCCAGCGCCGCATATTTCTCAATCATTTTCTTCTGTCCGTAACCAGGGAAGTTAATCGTCAGCTTGACTGACTCGCCTTCACCTTCGCGCCTGACAATTAGACCCTTTCCGTACTTCGCGTGACGAACACGCATCCCGACCTTGAAGCCACCTCGCTCTTCGCTCTCGCTCGGACTCGATTCAAAGATGCTCGGATCGACCTTCTTCCCCTGTCGGGCGAAAAATTCGAGCACGCTCTCAGTGTTATTGTAGGTAGGTCCCTGATAATTGCTCGCGCGCTTCGATTTTGAGTCTGAAGACGAACGCGGCTTTTCTCCCTTCAGAGATCGTAGGGTTTCCCGGTTCTCCACAGTAGAAGGCTTCTTTGCGAAGCGCAGCCAGCTTGACAACGTTGAAAGGTCTTCAATTAACTCAAGCGGGAACTCCATGAGGAAGCGTGATGGCTCAGATGGCAGCTCATCACCGTAAACTCGGCGCTTCATGGCATGCGTCAGGTAGAGATATTTTTCGGCGCGAGTGACTGCGACATAACACAACCGGCGCTCTTCTTCCAGTTCATCCTGATCCTCCCGCACGCGCGAATGCGGGAAGAGGTTCTCTTCGAGGCCAACAATGAATACCACCGGAAATTCCAGTCCCTTCGCCGAATGCATGGTCAACAGCGTGACCTGCGCATCGGCTTTGTATTCATCGGTGTCCGACACCAATGCCGCATGGTCGAGGAAGTCGCGCAGCGTTTCTCCGTGCTGTTCAGATTCGACTGCGGCGTTGACCAGTTCTTCGAGGTTGAGCAGGCGCCCTTCCGCTTCTTCCGTGTTTTCCTCTTTGAGCATCCGCTCGTACCCGGTATCAATAATTGCGGCTTTGACGACTTCCGAGAGGGGCTCAGCGGGATCGTGGGCTTTTGCGACTAGTGAATTGATGATGCCGCGAAACCCCTCTAATGAAGCTACTGCGCGCGCAGGCAGAAGGTTCTCCTCGATGATCAGCGTGATCGTCTCCCAGTGAGAAACTCCGAAATCTTTGGCGCGGCGTTCGATCTCGTCAATCGTAGTTTTGCCAATGCCGCGCGTGGGTGTATTGATCACGCGCATCAGCGCGATCGAGTCGTTCGGATTGAGGGCCAGTTTCAGATACGCAATGACGTCTTTGACTTCGGCGCGTTCGTAGAAGCTGAAGCCTCCCACCAGGTTGTATCGCAGCCCGGCGCGACGGCACGCTTCTTCAAAGACGCGTGATTGCGCATTCGTCCGGTAAAGCACCGCGGCGCGGATGGCAGGTTCGCGGCGTAGATGCTCTTCGATTTTATTGACGACCCATCGCCCTTCGGATTCAGCATCGAGCAATTGCGCGTATCGAAGCTTCTCACCTTCGTCGGCGTTCGCGCGAAGAACTTTGTCAAACCGTTGAGTATTGTGAGAAATAACCTTATTAGCGGCCTCAAGGATGCGTTTGGTAGAGCGATAGTTCTCTTCAAGTTTGATCGTCTTTGTCCCGGGGAAATCGCGCTCAAAATTCAGGATGATGTTGAAATCGGACCCGCGCCAGCCATAAATAGCCTGGCTCTCATCTCCCACCACACAGAGGCTGCGATTATTCCAGAAGTCCGCCGTCTTGTGGCCTAAATTGAGTGCATAATCGCCTTCGACAATCAGGCGAGTAATCCAGTATTGGATACCGTTCGTATCCTGAAACTCGTCCACCATCACGTGACGGAAGCGATTGTGGTAGTAGCGTCGTGTTTCTTCGGAATGCCGCAATAGCTGCACAGTGCGAATGAGCAAATCGTCGAAATCCAGCGCATTCGATCCTTGCAGTCTCTGTTCATAGAGCGCGAAGACACGAGCGATGGCATCACGTCGCGGATCACTGTATTCGGCTCTGGCGGCGTAAGATTGAGGATCTTCGCCACGATTTTTAGCCGTGCTGATAGCGCTTTGCGCCCGTCGGGCTGTCAGCTGGTTATCGTCGTATCCCAAATCTTTGATGCATCCGCGCAGCAGGCGCTGTTGATCATCGGTATCGTAGATGGTGAATGACCGCGTGTAACCGCGTTCCAGCTTTTCGATGTCACGCCGCAGAAGCCGCACACAGAGCGAGTGGAAGGTCGAAATCAGGGGTGAGCTGACGCGTGGCTTATTTGAAAGCAGTTTCTCCACACGCTCTTTCATCTCGCCTGCGGCCTTGTTGGTGAAAGTGACAGCGAGAATTTGATCAGGGCGCACGCCCGAAGCCTCGATCAGATGTGTGATGCGGAATGTGATAACGCGCGTCTTCCCACTGCCGGCTCCGGCCAGAATCAGGATCGGCCCTTCCGTTGTCATCACGGCTTCGCGCTGTTGAGGATTGAGCGCTGAGAGATAGTCTGTGTTTTTTGGCTTTTCGATTTCAAATTGATTCATTTAAATGCTCACCTGGTCTTCACTCCGCCAGCAACAACTTGGCAATCGTTTGCCTCTGTATATTCGACGTGCCCTCATAAATCTGGCCGATCTTGCAATCGCGAAAATATTTCTCGACCGGATAGTCTTTGACGTAGCCGTATCCGCCATACAGGTTCACCGCCTCCGAGGAAACCTTTTCAGCGACGATCGAGGCGTAGAGCTTCGCCATTGCAGCTTGTTTGATGAACGGTTGTCCGGCGTCTTTGAGTCGCGCGGCGTTGTAGACCATCAACCGTGCTGCTTCGATCTGGGTTGCCATCTCGGTGAGTTGAAACTGCACGCCTTGAAATTCACTGATTGCCTGACCGTATTGCTTGCGCTCTTTCGTGTAAGCCAAAGTGCATTCAAATGCGCCACGAGCAAGACCGAGCATTTGCGCGCCGATGCCGATGCGCCCTTCGTTCAACGTCTCAATGGCGATCTTGTAGCCCTTACCCACTTCACCAAGGACGTTCTCTTTCGGCACCTCGCAATTGTCGAAGAGTAGCTCGCAAGTTGACGAAGCGCGGATGCCGAGCTTGTCCTCTTTCTTGCCGACTGAAAACCCGGGGAATTCTTTTTCGACAATGAATGCTGTGATGCCCTTGTAGCCTTTGCTCAGATCGACGTTGGCGAAGACGAGGAAGATGCCTGCCTCGTTGCCGTTTGTGATCCATAGCTTGCGGCCGTTTAGCATGTAACGATCGCCTTTGTCCTCGGCTCTGGTTTGCAGCGCGAAGGCGTCAGAGCCCGAACCCGCTTCACTCAAGCAATATGCTCCCACCGTGTCCTTGCAAAGCCGCGGGATATAGTTTTTTTTCTGCGATTCAGTGCCGTAATTCAACAAGGCATTGTTGACGAGCGTATTGTTCACATCAACGCAGACACTGATCGAAGGGTCGACGCGCGCGAGTTCTTCAATAGCCAGACAAGCCATAAAGAACGATCCGCCCGAACCGCCGTACTCTTCTCCAGGTTCAATGCCCATCAGACCGAGCTCGAAACATTTCTGAATGATTTCGGGGCGAATCTTCTGTTTTTCATCCATTTCGCGGACATAGGGCTTGATCTCCGCCTCGGCGAATTCGCGAACGCTCGCGGCGAACAATTTCTCTTCCTCGGAAAGAACGGTTAAAGGTTGAACAATTGATAGCCCCATTGCTTCTTGTGTTCCAGCCATAAATAAAACTCTCCTCAGATTCAACACAAAGGGTCAAAGGGTCAAAGAAGAAATAAATCAAGCCTTTATCCTCCCTTTGACCCTTTGACCCTTTGACCCTTTGTGTTGAATTTGTTAACCGGAAGATGAAACTTGCGGAAAAATCCTGTGAATCCTGTCTGAAGTTTCATTGTTTCAGGGCGTCGTCATGAACGATATGAACGACTCCTCCTTAGCTCAAAGACATTGAAGACAAAAAATAATTCGAATGACCAATTCGCATCTTACAATAGCGATTCTGCTTTGCCAAATTTCGAATAATCGAACCGCTTCAGAAAGCTTTAAATGAGGCTATAGGAGGCGTAGAATGGCCCGCCTATCAACATCAATTGAAAACCAGGAGGCAAAAGAATGACGGAAAGACGAGACTTTCTGAAGATGTCTGCCATGGGAATGGCGGCAACATTGTTGCCCCAAAATGATCTCATTGGCTCCCCCCGGACCACGCCTTTTCTATCCGGCCAACTCAAAAAAGCCGTCCTCATCAGCATGTTCCCAAAAGAGATGAGCTACCTGGACCGCTTCAAACTCGCGGTCGATGTCGGCTTTGAAGGCATCGAAGCCCAGACAATCACCGAGCCTAAAGAAGCCGATGAGATCAAAGAGGCTTCGATCAAGGCGAAAATCCCGATCCATTCAGTTATGAATATGGGCCATTGGGAGTGGCCGCTTTCCAGTCCAAACCAGGATGACGTGGCGAAGAGCATGCAACGGATGGAAACGTCGCTGCGTAATGCGAAGCTATGGGGAGCCGAGACGGTGTTGCTCGTGCCCGCAGTTGTCAGGCCCGACACTACATACTCGCAGGCCTGGCAGCGTTCGCAGCCGCAAATCAAAAAACTGATCCCACTGGCCAATGAATTGGGTGTGGTCATCGCGATTGAAGAAGTCTGGAATAAATTTTTGCTGACCGCAGCGGATATGGCTCGCTACGTGGACGAATTCAATAGCCCATGGATCAAAGCCTACTGCGATGTCGGCAATATGGTCTTCTACGGCTATCCGCAGGAATGGGTCCGCGTGCTGGGCAAACGGATCGTCAAATTCCATCTGAAAGATTTCGACACCAAGACCAGACAGTTTGTGCCATTGCTTCAGGGCAGCATCGATTGGAAGGAGGTGCGCAAAGCGATTGGTGAGATCGGTTATAGCGGATTCCTCACCGTCGAATTAGGGGCCAGAGCTGAAGAGTTGAAAGATGGACATCCGGCCTATCTGCGCGAAGTCGTCAAACGGGTAGATAAGATCTTTGCAGGCGAGTGAAAGAAAAGAGAATACGAAACAAACGAAAATAACGAAACAAACGAAAAGAAGAGTCTGGAGTCCGGTTTATGACTACGGATCCCAGACCGCGGACTCCAGACTCCGGACTCCAGACTCTTCTTTTCGTTTGTTTCGTATTCTTTCTTACAATAATTATTTCAGCAGCTGTTCCACATCGCGAATAATCTGGTTATAAGATTCACCTTGATCTGTGCCGAAGCCAACGTGTTTACGAGCGACTTTGCCCTGGCGGTCCAGCACCACCAGTGTCGGCAGCGCGTCAAGACCGAAAGCTCGATAGACTTCCTGTTCGGGATCGCGCAGGATTGTCAGGCGCAGATTATGTTTTTGCGCGAAAGCCTGGAGGTCGGCATCCGGAGCATAGTTTCGCGCACCCGGCTTCGCGCTATTGATGCTCACCCAGTAGAACTGCACGTCACGCCCGGCAAAGCGATCGGCGAGCTTCTGCAGCGCAGGCAATTCCTTTGTGGCAAGTGGAACCCAGGTGCCTCCGAAGGACAAGACCACGACCTTTCCGCGCAGATCGTTCAGATTGACAGTTTGGCCACTGGTCGAGCGCAGAGTGAAGGACTGATCTTGAGCATACACTGCACTCGAGATAAGAGTGACTGCTGCGAATGCCAGAACAACCATTACCTTCAGGTTTTTTAACATTACCTATTCTCCCTCTGTTCACGTCCGCACCATGCTGACGAGTGACGGCATTCAGATGCCAAAACTGCTGCAATGGTTTGGAGACTAGTATATTTACTATGAACCCATTCTTATATCCTGAATGACGCTCTGTCAAATGGGTGCTCTGGCTGGCGTGAAAAGACGAGACCGGGCCGATAATGTCCCATGCGATCGGCCCGGTTTGCTGCGGGCTGAGGATGAACTTCAAGGGGAATTGAGGAGCAGGGTAAATGGCTGAGGACGCTACTGTTTCCCATCTTCGGCTGAGGACACTGCCACCACTTTGTGATGATTAGCAGTTCTCAATAAGGCCGGTTGATTGCATACATGAGACAGGAGGCGAATCAACCACCGGCTCTCATTGCCCTTCACTTATGTAAGCGAGAAATTCGGGTGAAAAATTGAAGCCCGAAAAAAAATTCTGGAATTTCCGGATTACGCGGTTATAATCGTGTGCAGATGCGGTCGGAATCAGCCAGTGTATAAGTATGGTATCAGCCTCGAAACAAGAAGTTTCACAATTGCTGCGAGCCTGGAGTCAGGGCGACAAAGATGCGCTCGATAGACTCTACGAGCTCGTTTATGACGAACTGCGCCACATGGCTCATCGCTATATGAGTCGCGAAAATCCTGGTCATACAATGCAAACCACGGCGCTCGTCAACGAAGCCTACCTGAGGCTGGCAAGCTCAAAAGATTTGGACTGGAAAGACCGGGCGCATTTCTTTGCGGTCTCAGCCAATGTCATGCGGCGTATCCTGATTGACAACGCGCGCGCGCGCCGGGCTGAAAGACGCGGCGGCGACGATCTGAAAGTTGCAATAGATGAAGCTCTCGAAATCGAGCAAAAGAGCGATCCGGATCTGATCGCGCTCGACGACGCGCTCAATGAACTTGCCAAAGTCAATGAACGCCATAGCAAGGTAGTCGAACTTCGTTACTTCGGCGGCCTCAGTGTAGAGGAGACTGCAACAGTGCTCGCTGTCTCTGAAGACACGGTTATGCGCGATTGGCGATTTGCCAAGGCCTGGCTGAGACGTGAGATGGTTCGCACCAAATAGCCAATTTGTATTAAGGAAGCGGTAATGGCATCCGAAGCCAGACAAACAGCTTATGACATTTTCCACCTGGCCTGTGAGCTCGCGCCTCAAGAGCGTGCCGCCTACCTGGATAAGGCTTGCGCGGGAAATGACGAGTTGAGGCACGAAATCGAGGACCTGCTAAAACATTATGAGGACCAGGATACTTTCCTCGAAAAACCGGCCCTCCATGATGCCGCGCGACAATTGGCAAACGAGATCACCATGCCCGAATCACAAACCGAGCCTCAGATCAGTTCCTTGCACGACGGTGATCGGAGGATCGGCCCCTATCGCATCATCTCCCAGCTAGGCAGAGGCGGAATGGGTGTGGTCTATCTGGCTGAAGACACCGAGAACGACCGGCAAGTCGCGATCAAAGTCCTGCCCAGAGACTTTCTGCGTGATGAGGATCGGCTCGCGCGTTTCAACCGCGAAGCCCGGATGCTCGAAGAGCTGAGGCATCTCAAGCATCCGAACATAGCCGAGATTTATGAGCAGACTGAGCATGACGGCAAGCCTTGTCTGGTGCTCGAGTATGTGCCTGGAGAAACGCTCGAAGACCGGCTCAATAACGGGAGATTGACTGTTGCCGAAAGCTTACAGATAGCGCGCCAAATCGCGGACGCGCTTGCCACAGCGCATCAGCAGCACATAGTCCATCGCGATCTGAAACCTGCGAATATCAAAATCACGCCCGAAGGCATGGTCAAGGTGCTCGACTTCGGCCTGGCCAAAAGGTTCTATCCCGACTTCACGGATGAGGAAGCGGACGAGTTTCACACGCGCAGCCTTTCGCTTACCGAAAGCGGTATGTTGATCGGCACACCAGCCTATATGAGTCCCGAACAGTGGGATGGGAAAGAGATAGATCAACGGAGTGACCTATGGGCATTCGGCTGTCTGCTCTTCGAGATGCTGACGGGGCTTCAGCCATTTGCGCGCAAGACCCGAGCTGAGACGATGAAGTCGGTCTTCGAGGCGTCGCCTGATTGGCAGGCGTTGCCACAGAGGACACCGATCATCATTCAGGATTTGCTCCGCAATTGTTTGCAGAAAGACCTCGGCGTGCGGTTACAGGATGCGGAAAAAGCCAGGCGCGCAATCACCAGTTCGTTGAACTCCCATGGTTTTGGATTGTCGCTTCTTCTGAAATCATGGAAGTGGAAATT
>JAKEHZ010000018.1 GCA_022614735.1 Acidobacteriota bacterium
GCAAGACGGCTTTCTCAGGATTCCAGAGTCCGGTACGTCGAGCAGAGAGTTAGCATAGAGTATAAATGGCCTCTGAATTGCGCAACTATCACTGCATTGGCAGGTATTCCCTGTGGTCGATTGCCCTAGTAGCAATTACACGATCAAAGAATTGAGAAGACAGGCACAGTGCTCTAGGTTCTGTTGACATTTGGTGGCTAAACTTCTGAGAGGAAATGCTTTATACAATACTGTCATCCCACGGCTCAGAATAGCCCATTTTAAGACAACAAAGTGGTTAGCCAATCGAAAAGTTAAAATGTCAACAAAACCTAGAGCCGGCCCATCGACCGGACTCTTAACTTGCATAATAATCGTTTACGATCCGGAACCGTTTGAGCATAATGCGCGGCAACTGGCAGCGAAAAATACTAATGGCTGAGGCGCTGCCGATGGGTGCTGGGAAACCGGCGCTCTAGTTTTACCGAAAACCATCTCGCCGGTCTCCTGCAATTCACTTCACTTTCAGAAACTCTCGGCATAGAATCGCCCGGGCTCAGCGCCTCCCGTGTCCAATCTTCACAAATTGAAAGATGTTCTATGAAAAAGATCTTCCCTAAAATCTGCATCTCACTATTTTTTGCAACGTTGGTATTTGCATCGCAGGCGGTTGCTCAAATTGATCCAAGAGTTGAGGTCACCAACGAAACAAAAAGTTTGCAAGTGGTTTCAGCGAATATAGTGAATAATGAGCTTATATTCATCGGGTTCAAAAATACCGGCAAGAAAACTATTATCAGTTATGAGATGTTCTACAAAGAAGGTCCTCTAAGGCTTGTACGTCGCCCTAATTCGCCTTCTAATGCCCTAAGACCGAATGAGATAGAGATCTTTAGGCAGTTCGTAGGCAGTGCGACAGTGCACGATCAAAAACCGATACGCCCCATAATCTGATGGCGATCACATATCGTCAATTAGCTGTTAACGCCGAAGAAAATCATCGTTACCGCGAAGCTTCCCGTTTCCGTTATAACGCATTTGAAGTGCAAAGGGTTGAGAAACTTAATGGACTTGTGCCCTGGCGGCTCGATTGGTGGTACTGGCTGGCTAGCGGCTACGGCGAAAGTGTTGGCCGTGCCTTCGTAATGTTCATTGTGTTGATTGGTCTCTTCGCCTTCGGGTATACAAAAGTGGGATTTCAGCAGGAAGATAAAATATCGACACCGGTGATTAATATTTCAGCGCAAAATCAGGTGGATTCGACCAAGAAGACACAAGATGCAAAAGGCAAGCCCCTTGGGAAATTTGAGGCATTAATATATTCAGCGTACGTAACAGTAAATTATTGATAAAGGCAATCATGAAAATTGTGCTACCAAGAAAGCTTGTACTTCCGCTCGCGGGCGTAGTGGCAGTCTCGTTTCTTCTAGCCATCATCGTGTATATCCCACGTTATCAGGCAAACAAAGCAAAAGAGCGAATCAATCATGCGATAGACGAACTTAAGCCAAAAGAACGTGCCAAAGAAAGACTTCAACTTGAAAGGGACATCGCAAAAATTGAGAACGATTGGACCGTGACTATTGCACAGATAATAGGTGGGATTGTTCTTCTACTAGGATTATATTTTACGTATAAAAATCTTCGTGTCACAGAAGAAGGCAAATTAACCGATCGTTTCAGTAAAGCAATCGAGTTGCTTGGAAGCAAAAATATGGACGTGCGCCTGGGCGCAATATACACGCTTGAACGTATCGCCAAAGACTCCCAGAAAGACCACTGGACAGTGATGGAAGTTCTGACCGCCTTTGTGCGCTCCCACTCTCCCAATAATGGCAATGGGAGTAACGATCATATAACCACTGATATCCAAGCAATCCTTGATATCATCAATAGGCGGGGATGGACTGACTATGAAAGAGATCAGACGCTATTACTCGACCTGAGGAATACAAACCTTGTCGGGGCATACCTCGTTAGCGCAAACCTCGATGGGGCAAACTTCTTCAAGGCAGATCTCAGCAAGGCAACCCTCTACGGTGCAACTCTCGTCAGTGCAAACCTCCTCAAAGCAAACCTCCTCAAAGCAGATCTCATCAGGGCAGACCTCAGATGGGCAGTCCTCGAAGAGGCAGATCTCAGAGAGGCAAACCTCGGAGAGGCAACTCTCAACGAGGCATACTTTGCAGGGGCAACCCTCACAAACGCTAGATATGTAACTTGGGAACAAATAAAAGTCGCTCAGATTGACGAAACGACTCAACTCCCGCCTGAATTGCAGGCACTGTGGGACCAGAGCAGGCAAGCGGCAGATAAGACAGCAACGCAGGCGCCGATCGTCGAGGAGGCTGGACAGACAGATAAGAAGTCATAGGCGATGCAGAAGGAAATTAAACAATTCATTTCAGCTACTTGTATTTTGTTATTGCTCTGTCTGCCAACCGCAGCGCAGCTGCGAGTAATCACCGGCAAGGTGGTAGGAATCAGCGACGGCGACACAATCAGTGTTCTCGACGGCAACAAGCAACAGCACAAGATTCGCCTCGACGGAATTGACGCGCCTGAATCAAGCCAGCCGTTAGACGCTAGGGCGAAGCAATCACTCTCTGATTTGATCTTTGGAAGGACGGTCACGGTTAGAAGCTCAAAGGTGGACAGATACGGGCGGATCGTTGAGAAAGTGACACTCGACGGCAAAGACATCTGCCTGAGCAGATCAATCGCGGTTACTCCTGGTTTTTTCGCAGATACGCTCACGAACTCTCGCCGAGCGATGCGAAGGCTTACGAGCGAGCCGAAGAGAACGCTAGGCCAGGGCGACGCGGCTTATGGGCCGATCCGGCACCGGTCCCGCCCTGGGAGTATCGAGCAGAGCAACGAGGCGATAACACGCCAGAGCATGCCGTTGCGCCGTCGCGGAACGGCCAGATAATCGGCAATCGCAACAGTAAGGTTTATCACCGGCCAGATTGCTCAGCTTACAACGATGTGGCAGAACGCAACCGTGATTACTTCTAGACGGCGGAAGAAGCGGAGAAGGCGGGCTACAGGGTGGCGGGCAATTTGTCCACGAGTGTTCTAAGGGGTGTCAGTAGCACTTAATAGGTTAATGTTATGGCTATAGACCTTTTGATATTCATTGCCGATTTAGTTCTTGAAAGATTGTTTGGTTGGAAGATTGTGCATGGCAGCAAGAGGAAAAATCGCATTGTGAATCCTATGGACAGTAAATCAAGATGACATTCCACGAATACAAGCTGGTTTGTAGAGAAGTCCTAACCGGACTACCGCTCGAACTCTGCTCTGGCCAGGACATATTTACGCCGAGCCACTGGCATGAAGCGGATCGGCTCACGCTGCTGTGGCTGCACACGCTTTATGAGATAACGGCGACCCACGAAACGGCAGTCGATAACGAGCCAATGTCTTTCTTCGATCACTGGTGGGTGTTGCCGGTAAGAGGTGAGCTAAAATACGAGGTACTGAACCAGCAGCGAGCGTGAGCAAGAGTTGTTTTATCGAAAAAAGCAAAGGTGTTGTAGTTGAGAAAAGGGAAAATATAGAATGTGATTCTTAACCCGAAAAGTAACCCAGAAGAAAATTGCCGCAAGGCGCGGCTATAAATCTTTTAAATTAAATGGGCTTGGCTGGACTCGAACCAGCGGCCTACTGCTTAGGAGGCAGTCGCTCTATCCACCTGAGCTACAAGCCCATGCCTGTATAATCAACTACTTAGCAAATCGCTGAGCCCTGTAAAAGCCTTGTGATACACTTAATGTTCCACATTCAAACAAGAAAACAGCGTTTTTGCTCAACTCATCCATTCTGATCCGTCACCTTTCGATCGTCAAGCTTTCCTGGTTTCCCCTGTCTTTGCTCTTCCGCGCCTCTGCGCTCATCATCCTGTATGCGGCGCAGATCGGCGACGCGCAGCCCTTCTATACCAGCATCCCTGCATACATTGTAGAAGGCTCGCCTGAAATCACCCTGAGGAAACGCAAACCCACCAAGGGCGTTTGCCTTCCCTCGAAGTTTCAGCAACTCTTCATTCAGCCTGCCTGAGATGGGAACAACGCGCCCACGCAGCACTTTATCAACCTCCGGTCGGACCGTGATCAATCGAGCATCAAGGTCAATATCGGCCCACTTCAGCGCCAACATCTCACTTCTACGTAATCCTGTATCGATCAAGCAGACGAGCATTGGGCGAAGATATTCGCGTTTACCGGTACAGGCTGCGAGCAATCGCGCCTCTTCGTCAGAAGCCAGAAAGGATCTCTTTTTGATCACCTTGCCGCACCTCCCTCGTCGCCATACAAATCCTGCATTAGTTCCTTTTCCGGCCAGTCGCCTGATGTGAAGATGTCCTGGCCGGCGCAGAGCTCGAGCGGTAGGTCGGTGAGGACTTCGGTGCAGGTTTGTTTGTAATCATTGAAGTTCATCATGACCAGCGAGCGATGAACGCGCGACCTCTTTTGGTTAATAGAATAACAACTACAATTAAGATGCTCGTGAGTAGCGCCCTCGTCATCCATCTTCCATAAGCGCCCGGATCGAGCGGGTTCGGTAGAATTCTGGTAATAAAGTGGGCGATAAGCATGGAGGCCGAAGCGACTCCAATCAAAAGCAACAATGCCGACATGCCCAAGTCACGAACTCGATCAATTCGCTCTTCTGCCTCATCCTTGGAAAGCAATTTCTTGATCTCCTTAACCCCTGCAATCCGCCCACTAATATTTATAGGAGACGGACTGCTTACAAAAATCTTAGCCGTGATCGAATCACCATCGTTCATCATCAGTTTGTTCAGACTGACATTCTGTACTTCCATATTGAGCTTTGCTGGCAGATCCTTTGGGACCGGGTCGATAATTTCTGCGGTGAGCACTTCAGATCGTTCGCCGAAGCCAATGCACACAGGGGCCTCATAGTCGTCGGCGTCAATGGTCGCATTGCCGGTGCTGACAATTTTTATCATCACCAAATAGACGCCGCTCACGGGCCTCCCATCAAATAAAATTTGTATTCTGTTTTTGACATCGGCTCGCATTCTGAAAAGAGGAACCTCAGACAGAACCTCATAAGACAGCTTCTTGCGCGGATGCCGCCGATAGGCCAGCACCACGGATATGATGGCGACTATAACGCCAAAGATAGCAACAAGAGTTCTTGGGTCTCTAAGACCTGACATCACCTTGTCCTTGGGGGCTTTATGTCATTGACCGGTTCTGTGAAATCTAGTCCTCACTTCGCCGCGCTTCCCTTCTCTTCCAAAATGTTATTTATCAGAATGGAATTTCCTGATCCGAGTCATCCGCTGGCGCATCTTTGTCACCCTGCTGCTTACCTGCAGGCGGACCGGACTTGTCAGACGAGCCGATGAAATGAAAGTCACTCAGCGTCACCTCGAGCGATTGGCGCTGCGCTCCGTCCCGATCGGTGTAGGTTTCCTGACGGAGCCTACCTTCGCAATAGAGTTGTGATCCTTTCGCGAGGTACTGAGAGATTGTCTCAGCTTGCTTGCCCCAGGCCGTCACTCGAAACCAGGTCGTGACGTCCTGCATTTGACCATCCCGATCTTTTCTTTTTTCGGTGGTCGCGATCGAGAAGGAACAGACTGCCGTGCCTTGCGGCGTGTATCTGATTTCCGGATCTTTTCCCAAATATCCCACGATCACTATTTTGTTGAATGATGACATTGTTATTTCACTCCTTTTCCTTCGGCGCCGGCTTCGGCCTGAACCTGGCAATGTTGTTCTCCTTGTCGATCTCATAGCCAAAGACGCGCTCACGCTTGCCTGTTGAGATGTTGAAGATGCTGATGAGTTTCTTTAGCCCCCTGGCTGTCCTGTACTCGCGGAACACGCCGGGAGTAATCACACGCGATGAATCGATCGCAATGATCAGAACGTCACACTGACCGATTACCTCAACCTGTCGTTTGTGCCAGTCGTGCCCCTCTTCAACATCGTGCGCAAATGTGCGGATTGTCAAATACGGGTATCTCGACCGCGTCGCCGAGATGATACTGTCGGTGTCGGCCAGGTATTTTGGAATGGACA